>NZ_JAJKGM010000138.1:0-203 GCF_021412605.1 Clostridium celatum | reverse complement strand
ATTCTAACTTAACGGATAGAGGTAAAAGTAAATTAGCTGAAAATACTATTACTGAAAGTTTTGAAGCTACTATAGATACTCAAAATTATAGAATTGACTGGGATTTAGGAGACTTAGTAACTATTTTAGATGATGAAATAGGTGTTATTAGTGATATACAAATAGTAGAAATTAGGGAAATTTATGAAGAAGGTATATTAACT
>NZ_JAJKGM010000137.1:0-203 GCF_021412605.1 Clostridium celatum | reverse complement strand
CAGTAGCTCAGTTGGTTAGAGTGCCGGCCTGTCACGCCGGAGGTCGAGGGTTCGAGCCCCTTCTGAGTCGCCAATTTTTTAAAGTGCGATAATAACAAAAGAATATTAGTATGATGAACAAAAGCCTAGGCCCCTTGGTCAAGCGGTCAAGACACCACCCTTTCACGGTGGTAACAGGGGTTCGATTCCCCTAGGGGTCACCA
>NZ_JAJKGM010000136.1:0-203 GCF_021412605.1 Clostridium celatum | reverse complement strand
AAATTTTTCAAAGTTTTGCATTTAATATCACAAAGAATATTTCTTGGCTTACTTCTCAATATGTTTTGAAGTTATATATTAATTCATGTGCAATTTTCAAAGAACAATTTCTTGAGAAACATGGTTTCTCAAAATTGAACAGACTAGTTAAACCAGTATCTTTCGAGTACGAAGTAAACATCTTGTTACTTCATTTCTCCATA
>NZ_JAJKGM010000135.1:0-208 GCF_021412605.1 Clostridium celatum | reverse complement strand
ACCATTGACGCTGTAGAGCTTAACTTTCCTGTTCGGAATGGGAAGGAGTGTTTCCTCTACGCCATCATCACCAGATTTAACTTTATTTTATTTTCAGAGATTGTTCTCTGAAAATTGCACATGAATCATATTTTTTTATTGGTCAAGCCCTCGACCTATTAGTATCAGTCAGCTAAATATGTTACCACACTTACACCTCTGACCTATC
>NZ_JAJKGM010000134.1:0-212 GCF_021412605.1 Clostridium celatum | reverse complement strand
AATAATGTGCTATATGCTGAATCTACTTCTTCTTGAGTAGCATTTTCATTTGAAAGCACTGTATTTGCAGCTTCAAGGGCATTTGCAAATGCTGTCCATGTTGATGGAATATACTTAGTAGAATCTGTTCCTTCTACTCTATCAACTAAACCTTGAAGTATTGATTTATCTACTTTTGAAGCTTCTTCTAACTCTTCAACTGCTTGTTGTAA
>NZ_JAJKGM010000133.1:0-217 GCF_021412605.1 Clostridium celatum | reverse complement strand
ATACTAGCCTTAGGAAACTCTATCGGGAATCGAACTGTCTTCCATGAGTTTGTAACTCCTTCAACTATTCCCCATTGAATTATAAGTCCACCTGGAAGTGTTCTATAACCTGTAGTAGCTAGATTCTGAACTTGTCCTATAATCATATCCTCACTAGTTTCATAATGTAATACATCATAATCAGCTTCTGTTCCAGTAGTACCACCATTATGAAATC
>NZ_JAJKGM010000132.1:0-217 GCF_021412605.1 Clostridium celatum | reverse complement strand
ACCATTGACGCTGTAGAGCTTAACTTTCCTGTTCGGAATGGGAAGGAGTGTTTCCTCTACGCCATCATCACCAGATTACATAAGTTATTATACATTAAGTGTTTTTAATTGTCAACACTTTTTTCAGAAATTATTCTCTGAAAATTGCACATGAATCATATTTTTTATTGGTCAAGCCCTCGACCTATTAGTATCAGTCAGCTAAATATGTTACCAC
>NZ_JAJKGM010000131.1:0-224 GCF_021412605.1 Clostridium celatum | reverse complement strand
TATGCGGGTATCGTATATCGGTAATACTCCAGCCTTCCAAGCTGGAAAGGTGGGTTCGATTCCCACTACCCGCTCCAAAAAAGCTTTGAAAAAAAGCTTGACATAATTAAAGAAATGTTTTAAAATAATAAACGTTCTTTGGTAAATGCGTGTTTAGCTCAGCTGGATAGAGCAACGCCCTTCTAAGGCGTGGGCCAGGAGTTCGAATCTCTTAACACGCACCA
>NZ_JAJKGM010000130.1:0-227 GCF_021412605.1 Clostridium celatum | reverse complement strand
ACATCATCAGAACTTATAACATGAATTTTTTCATGTTTGAACGTAAAATCTTTATCATTTCCACTTAAATACATAAAAATACCTCCTTAATATCCTATTGCAAACCAATAGAATTTTCTAGATGTAGTTCCTTCATGCTTACAAGTAAAGAATGTTTTATTACCTACATATGCATCTTGTAAATATGTTTGTGTAGCACCACCTGTATTATTCAACTCTTGTAACTG
>NZ_JAJKGM010000012.1:0-85244 GCF_021412605.1 Clostridium celatum | reverse complement strand
TTAAATTTTATCCACAACTAATAATAGAAAAACCCTCTGTTTTTAAACAGGGGGTTTTTCAACAAACTGAAATAAAACCTAGAATAATTATTAAATTATTCTAGGTTTTATTTGGAATTAAAGAAAATATCTAATTTAATTATTGAATTTGTTTACAGTATATAGCATACTTTTATCAGAGTCTTTTAGAATATCAATATAATATAAAAACTCATAAAATAAGAGAAAAGGAATGGAGAATTAGAGGAATGAAGAAATACAAATGCATAATATTTGACTTAGATAAAACTATGTTGGATACAGAAAAAATGAATATTATACCATTACAAAGGTTAATCAAGGAAGAACTAGCGCAGGATATTTCATATGAAGATTTGTTAAAGTATATGGCTTATCCAGGTAAGACAACGTTAAAGTTATTAGGATTTAAAGATATTGAAACTTCTTATAGCAAATGGGTAAAATATGTAAATGAATATGAAGAAGGAGCAAAGTTATACGAAGGATTTGAAGAGGTAATAAAAACCTTAGATGAAAATGGAATACTTTGTGGTATAGCTAGTTCTAAAATGAAGGATCAATATGAAATAGATTTTCTGAAGACTGGATTACAGAAGTATATGAAAAGTGTAGTTTTAGCAGAAGATACAGAAAATCACAAACCACATCCTGAACCATTATTGAAAGCTGTTGAGATATTAAATTTAGAACCAAAGGATGCAATGTATGTTGGTGATACACTTTCAGATTATAAATCTACAAAGGCAGCAGGAATGGATTTTGGTTTAGCTGTATGGGGAGCAATAGATATTAAAGATATAGATGCTGATTACTATTTAAATGAACCTAAAGATATTTTAAAGGTATTAAGCTTTATTGATTAATAGAAATTTATAAAAGGAATATGGACATAATAAAAGAAAAATTTATTTATTTTTATAAAAAATGTTAACGATTTAATTCATAATCAGTTCATAAAACTATACTATAGTTTGGTTATAGAAAAAATATAGTATAAAAGGAGAATTAAATGTTATCATTAAAGAATATTAAGAAGTCTTATGTAACTGGCGAATTTAAACAAGTTGCATTAGATGGAGTGAACTTAAATTTTAGAGAAAAAGAATTTGTTGCTATATTAGGGCCTAGTGGTTCTGGTAAAACAACATGCCTTAATGTAATTGGCGGATTAGATAAATATGATAGTGGAGATTTAATTATTAATGGTAAATCTACAAAAGAATTTAAGGATTCTGATTGGGATGCTTATCGTAATAATAGTGTGGGATTTATTTTTCAAAGCTATAATTTAATAACGCATTTAAGCATAATTGATAATGTTGAAATGGGAATGACATTAAGTGGAGTATCACCAGCTGAAAAGAAGAAAAAAGCATTAGAAGTTTTAGAAAAGGTTGGATTAAAGGATCATGTCCATAAAAGACCTAATCAATTATCGGGAGGACAAATGCAAAGAGTTGCTATTGCAAGAGCATTAGCAAATGACCCTGATATAATTTTAGCTGATGAACCTACAGGGGCATTAGATACTAAGACTAGTATTCAAATTATGGAGTTAATTAAGGAAATTGCAAAAGATAAGCTAGTCATAATGGTAACTCACAATCCAGAATTAGCAAACGAATACGCAGATAGAATAGTTGAATTTAGAGATGGTAATGTTATTTCTGATTCTAATCCATTAAAAGAAGAGAAAAGCAGTAGTAAATATTCGTTAAAGAAAACTAGTATGAATTTCTTTACTGCATTAAAATTATCAGCAATGAATATTAAGACAAAAAAATGGAGAACACTTTTAACTGCTTTTGCATCTAGTATAGGTATTATTGGAATTGCATTAATTCTTTCATTGTCAAATGGGTTTGATAAACAAATAAATACTTTTGAATCAGACACATTATCAGGATTTCCAATAGTGATAACACAATCTACAGCAGATATGGACATAGAAACAATGAGAGAACAAGCAAAGCAATTTGCTGGAAATAAAACAGAAGATGAAGATAAATACCCAAAAGTAGATGTTATATATCCATATGATTCAAGTGAAAATTCATTTGTGCATAGTAATAATTTTTCAACTGAGTATATAGATTATTTAGAATCTATAGATAAGGGATTATTATCAGGTATTTCATATACAAGAATAGTAAATATGAATCTTTTAAAAAGTGATGGAGAAGTTGCCACTCCGGTAAGTACTTCAGATTTAAGTTTTACAGCATATCCAACAAATTTAGATGAAACACAAGAAGGATATATTGAAAAGTCATATGACTTATTAGCCGGAGAATATCCAAGTGAAATAGGTGACTTAGTTCTTATAGTAGATTCTTATAATAAAGTTGATGTAAGTATTTTAAATGCACTTGGAATAGATTCAGATAAAGATGAAATTAACTTTGATGATATAATAGGTTATGAATTAAAGGTAGTTTTAAATGATAATTACTATAAAAAGGTTGGAGATAACTTTACATTAGCAGCGAACCCAACAAATATGATAGAATTATACAATAATGATAGCAATATTACAGTTAAAATAGCAGGTATAATAAGAGCTAAAGAAGATACTAAAATTACAATTTTATCACCAGGGATTGCATATTCAGATAAATTAAGTAAAGCATTTATTGAAGATGCACAGAATTCTGAAATAGTAAAAGCTCAAAAAGAAAGTGATTATAATGTATTAACAGGTGAAATATTCGATAATAAGAATGAAATGAATCCAAATTCAACATCAAATAACACTAAAGAAAATATGCTTTCATATTTAGGTGCAGATGGAAAACCATATATGATTACATTATATCCTAAAGATTTTGAAACTAAAGAAAATGTTACAGATTATTTAGATAAATGGAATGAAGATAAAGATAAAGAAGATGTAGTTATTTATAATGATATGGCAAGCACTTTTGTAAATTTATCAGGTGGAATAATGGATGCTATTACAATGGTATTAATTGCATTTGCAGCAATTTCATTAGTTGTATCATTAATAATGGTTGGTATTATAACTTATATTTCAGTATTAGAAAGAACAAAGGAAATCGGTGTATTAAGAGCTTTAGGTGCTAGAAAGAAGGATATAACGAGAGTATTTAATGCTGAAACATTTATAGTTGGAACTTGTTCAGGATTATTAGGAATACTAATAGCATGGTTATTGACATTCCCTGTGAATCGTGTTTTATATAAATTAACAGACTTAGAAGGCGTTGCAGTTCTTAATCCAGTACATGCAATTGTATTAGTAATTATAAGTGTAGGCTTAACGATGTTAGGTGGATGGATTCCAGCAAAAATGGCATCAAAGAAAGATCCAGTAGAAGCATTAAGAAGTGAATAATATTGATGTATAAAAAGTTTGTGATATTCCTTATGGAAATATCGCAAACTTTTTTATCACTTATGTTATCAGTTATTTTAGTAAAGTGAATATTTTTTAGTATAAAAGTAATATATGAATATCAGAAAGTGCTAATAATTTAATAAAAAATACTTATAGATATATAAGGGTTTTTATGAAAAGGAATGTTTGTTATAATATGGAAAGAGGTGATTTTATGGTTAATATTTTGCTGGTTGAAGATGATAGAAATTTAAGAAAAATGATGGAGATATTTTTAAAGCAAAATGGATATGAAGTACATTCGGCACAAGATGGTATAGAAGCTTTAAGCATTTTTGAATCAATACACATAGATTTAATTATTTGTGATATTATGATGCCGAATATGGATGGTTATGAATTTGTAGAAAATATTAGAAATATAAATTATGAAATCCCAATTTTAATGGTTACAGCAAAGGAGAAGCTAGAAGATAAAAGAAAGGGATTTTCTATGGGAATTGATGATTATATGGTTAAACCTATAGAGTTAGATGAAATGATTTTGCGTATAGAATCCGTTTTAAGAAGAGCTAAAATTTCAAATGAAAATAAGTTAACTATAGGAGAAGTAATATTAGATTATAATAAATTAACTATTACAAAAAACGAAAGTACAATAATTCTTCCAAAAAAAGAATTTTACTTATTATTTAAATTATTAAGCTATCCAAAGCAAATATTTACTAGAATTCAACTGATGGAAGAAATCTGGGGTATAGATATTGAAAGTGATGAAAGAACTGTAGATGTTCATATAAAAAGGATAAGGGAAAAGCTTATGGATTTTGATGAGTTTAAAATAGTTACTGTTAGAGGATTAGGCTATAAGGCAGAGAGGAATATATGAGAAAAATATATAATTATTTTAGACATACACTACAAGGAAAAATAATATTTTCATTTTTTACTGTACTAGTATTAGGAAATATAATTACGTTTTTTATTACATCACCATTCATTATTAAAGTATTAGGAAATAAAGTTGAAAATAATACTCAAGGTATTTATCAGTTTCATAGAATAAAGATATTAATATTAACAATAAGCTGTATTATTTCTGTTAGTGCATTATGTGTTGTATCTAGAATTATAGTTAAACAAATAAAAATTTTAACTAAAGCAACTAATGAAGTAGCAGAAGGAAATTTTGATGTATATTTAGAGACAAAAGAAAAAGACGAAATTGGAAGGCTTATTAATCATTTCAATAAAATGACTAAAAATTTAAAACATACTGCATATATTCAAAAAGACTTTATTAATAATGTATCACATGAGTTTAAAACACCGATAGCATCAATACAGGGCTTTGCGAAGATATTAAAAAATGATAAATTATCTAAAGAAGATAGACAGGAGTATTTAGATATTATAATTGAAGAAGCTAAGAGGTTGGAGAATTTATCAGATAATGTGCTTAAATTATCTAAATTAGAAAATCAGAATGTATTAGAGAATCAACAGAAATTTTCTTTAGATGAACAAATTATAAGAGCTATTTTAATTTTAGAAAATAATTGGCAGGAAAAAGAAATAAAATTTAATTTAGATTTGAAAAAAACCTATTTTTATGGTCAAGAGGAACTTTTATTACAAGTTTGGATAAATATTATTGGCAATGCTATAAAATTTTCTAATAGAAATCAATCAATAAATATTAAGATTGAAAGTAATGTGGAGTTTGTATTAGTAATAATAAAAGATAATGGGGTTGGAATGGATGAAGATACATTAGTACATATTTTTGATAAATTTTATCAAGGAGATAATTCTAGAAGTTTAAAGGGGTATGGACTAGGGCTAGCAATAACTAAAAGAATAGTTGAACTATCTAATGGAGAAATAATTGTTGAAAGTTCTATTGGAGAAGGCAGTACTTTTTACATAAAATTATTTAGGGAATAAGAAGTCAAAGATATATATTAATAAATAATAAGAAATATATAAGAATAGTATTGTTTTTCTATAAATATTCTCATAGGGATAAGGAAATATAAACCTTTATCTATGAGAATATTTTTCTTTTAAGTAAAAATATAATTGTGAAATTTATATGAAGAAATTATACATCAAATTTTTAGTTAAGCATATTATAAAGCGTATTATTATATATAAATTGGAGGATGTATGAAAAAATATATAATAACTATATTTTTGAGTTTAGCAATAGTAATATCATTAATAATTCCATCAAGAGTAGTAATGGCCAAAGAAGGCGGGAATGAAGAATCCTATCAATCAATATATGAGAAAAATGATGCTTATGATGAAATAGAGAATGAAGGACAAGATAAAGAAGAAAAAAAAGAAGAGATTCAAAATCAAGATATAGAAGAAGGCGAGCAAGAAAATATAGCACCCAAAATAATAGCGGAAGATAAAACTATAAATATAGGAGAAGAGTTTGATCCTAAAACTGATGTTACAGCAACAGATAAGGATGGGAATGATATTACAAAGAATATTGAAATATTAGAAAATACTGTTGATATAAACACAATAGGAAAGTATATAGTTACTTATTCAGTAAAAGATTCTTCAAATTTAGAGTCAAGAAAAACAATATATGTGACAGTAAAAAAAGATGCTGAGACCATAAATAGTTCACCGATTATAGATACTGATAATAAAAGCATTTATGTTGGAGATAAGTTTAACCCATGGTATGGAGTTACTGCAATGGATGAAGAAGATGGGGATATTACAGATAGCATAAAGATATTAGCTAATACTGTAGATGTTAATAAGGCTGGAATCTATATAGTAACTTATGAGGTTATAGATAAAGATGGAGCATCTACAAGAAAGACAATAGAAGTTTCAGTAGTAAATAAGGATGAAAAACCAAAAAAGAATGAAGTACCTATAATTAATGCATCAGATAGGATAATAAAATATGGAAGTAACTTTGATCCGTTATATGGAGTAACTGCTTATGATAAAGAAGATGGAAATATTACATCTAAAATAATAGTTGAACAGAATTTAGTTGATCCTTATACTAGAGGAAAGTATTCAGTTACCTATAGTGTAACTGATAGTAATGGAGAAAAAATTACTAAAGTTATAAATGTAGAAGTTGAAGAGAAGAAAGAACAAATAAATAATGCACCAATAATTTATGCAAGTAATGTTACTATTAAATTAGCAAATAAATTTAATCCATATGCAATGGTTAGTGCTTATGATAAAGAAGATGGATGGATAAGTGATAAAATTATTGTAGAATATAATTATGTAAATATATATAAAGCTGGTAAATATGATGTTGGGTACTCTGTTACAGATAGTAGTGGAATGAAAGCATCTTGTGTTATAACTATTACTGTAAAAGACACAGCAAATACAGATAAAAAAGTAGAAGATAATTCAGAACCAACTATTTATGCAAATAATATATCAATACCATTAAATTCAAAATTTAACCCATTAGAATGGGTAGTAGCCATTGATAAAGAAGATGGAGATATCACAAATAGAGTCATGGTAATTTCAAATGAAGTAGATACTAGTAAAGAAGGCAATTATCATGTTACTTATGAAGTTATTGATAAAAGTGGAAGCAAAGCTAATAAAGTTATAATGGTTTATGTTAAGAAGGAAGAGGAGATAAAGAGAGGAAATAAACCACCAGTAATTTATGCAGAAGATATCATATTAGAAAAAGGAAGTTATTATGATCCTTTAGATAAAGTAACTGCGCTTGATGATGAGGATGGAAATTTAAGTCATAAAATAGTTGTTAAGTCTAATAATGTTAATGTAAGTAAGAGTGGAAAATACAAAGTAACTCTTGAGGTTACAGATAGTATGGGAGAAGTAGCTACTAAGACTATAAATGTAATAGTAAAGGGTGCCTTAGGATTAAATGATAGTTTTAAGCTAATATTGATTTGTATCGGAATAGTAGGAGTTATTTTAATAATATCATCAATAGTTGCAGTGGGTATTACTAGAAAGAAAAGATAGAGTAGAGTAGGCTCAGAAAGAAGAGCTATCTATGTAAAAGATTATAAATAATTTACATAGATAGCTCATTATTTTATAATTCAATAAATAGAAGATAATAAATATAAGAAGTAAGTTAAAAGAAAAATGCAATATTTACATAAAAATAACTACGAGATTAAATTTAAGGAGATAAACGGATATGAAAACAATAATGATTTCATCTAATTGTAGTGGAGGAGGTAAGACTACATTTACATTAGGTTTAATGAAAGCTTTAAGAAATAGAGGGTATGATGTACAAGGATATAAATGTGGGCCGGACTATATAGATACAGCTTTTCATACTGCTGTAACAGGTAAAGCTTCAAGAAATTTAGATATTCATCTAACTGGAGAAGATGGTGTTAGAGCTATATTTTCTAGAGGAGCTAGCGATTTAGCTGTAATTGAAGGGGCTATGGGGATTTATGATGGAAAAGGTATCACAGAAGAAGGTTCAGCTTATAGTATATCAAAGCTATTAGATGATGTACCTATAGTTTTAGTAATAACTCCAAAGGCTCAAAGTACAACTTTAGCAGCTGAAATTAAAGGGATAAAGGAATTTAAAAATGCAAATATAGCAGGTGTAGTTTTAAATTGTATTTCAGAAGGTTATTATCAGCTTTTAAAAAAATCTATAGAGTATAATTGTAATTTAAAGGTTTATGGTTATATTCCTAAAAATGAAGAAATAAAGCTAGGAAGTAGGCATTTAGGATTGGTTCAAAGTATTGAAATAGATAATCTTAATGAAAAGTTAGATGTTTGTGCAAGTTTAATTGAAGAATATATTGATTTTGATAGTTTGATTGAAGATTTTAAAGAAGTAAAAAAATATGAAGATAAATATCATATAGAAAATAGATATATTAAAATTGCAGTAGCTAAGGATGAGGCTTTCAATTTTTATTATAAAGAAAATTTAGAACTTTTAGAGGAAGTTGGACAAGTTGTGTACTTTAGTCCTTTAAAAGATAAGGTTTTACCTAAAAATATAGATTTTCTGTATTTAGGTGGTGGATACCCAGAAGTATTTAAAGAGGAATTAAGTAATAATAAGTCAATGCTAAATAGTATAAAATCAGCTTTAGATAATGGATTAAGATGCTATGCAGAGTGTGGTGGACTTATGTATTTAACAGAGGCTATAGATAATGTATCTATGGTTGGATTTTTTAAAGGTAATAGTGAAATGACAACAAGATTAAATAGATTTGGCTATGCTACAGTTAATATTAATAATCTAAAGATAAATTGCCACGAATTTCATAAATCAAAGGTTAATTCTGAAGAAAAGACTTTGTATAAAGTTGAGAAAATTGGATATGATGAAAATTTAATAACTTGGCAATGTGGATATAATAAGAAAAACACTTTAGCAGGATATCCACATACACATTTTTTTGGTAATTTAGAGTTCTTAAAATATATATTAGGAGATAAAAAGAAAGAAATATATTAAAGATATATTTTTTTAGATAATAGAATTAGGGTAGTATACGAAAAATGATAAAGAAGAGGAAATGAGAATGAAGCATATGGTATTAACAAGCAATAAAATGAAAGCAAAAATATTAAATTTATTATATGAAGATGAATTACTTAATGTGTTTTTAATTCAAGCAATTGAAAATGCAAATGAAGAAGATGAGATATATATTAACAAAGTGGAAGAAGGTATTAGTAGCATTTTACATATAAAGTTTGATGGAAATTCCTACTTTACAAGTTTTTATTATAAGGATGAACAGGGGTTAAATAGTATTATAAATGAGCTTAAAAATATAAAGCATAATAAGCTTTTAATTTCAGGAAAGTTAATTGATGTATCTAAAATAGTAACTAGTATTTCTAAAAAAGAAATATCATCATCAGATATATATTACAAGTTTAATATAGAGTTGCGCAATAAAAATGAAAATTATAATAATACAACTTTTAGAAAAGCAAGGAATAATAAAGAGGATATAAATATAATAAAAAAATACTTAGTTGATTTTTTTGACGCTAAATTAGAAGAAGATATTAAAGAAATAACTAATGAAGAAAGAATAAATAAAAAATTAGACACTATTTATTTTATAGAATATATAGGGCAAGTTATAGGAATGGCTAGAATCTGTGGAGAAACTAGAAATTATTGCGATATTACAGGGGTTTATATAGAGCCGTCATATAGAGGGCAAGGTTTTGGGAAAATACTTATAAATTATATAATAAATGAAGTAACCAATAAAAATAAAATTCCTGTACTTCAAACTTCATCTGATAATATAGTAGCAAGAAGAGTATATGAAGATTTAGGATTTGAAAAAGTTGTTGATTATGCATTTGAATTTTTATAGAGATGGTGTAATGCGTGTGTATATAAGTATATATAGAAGAAATAAATTTTATAAAAAAATATATATAAGTTATAAATATAATGACTAAGATATATAGAATTTAGATTGAAAACTATTCTTTACTATAATGGTAAAGGGTAGTTTTTATTTTATATAAATTCAAACTACTAATTAAAAAAATTAAAATTAAAATAAAATAAATTAAAAATTTGAAAATATAAATTAAAAAAATTAATATAAAAATTAATATTTTTAATAGAAATATTTACAGTGTGAAAATATAATGGTAATATATACATAAGAAGAGGAGTTGATTGAATGTATAAGATTTTAAGCCAATGTCCGGTATGTTCAAATAATCTTAAAGCTATAAAGTTAAAATGTACTAGATGTAATACCGCTATAGAAAATGAATTTAGCTTATCAAAATTTGATTATTTAAATAGTCAGCAGCTTTATTTTATAGAAACATTTATTAAGTGTAGAGGTAGCATCAAGGATGTTGAAAAAGAACTTGGTATATCATATCCAACTGTTAGAGCTAAGCTTGATGAAGTAATATTAGCTTTAGGATATGATGTTGTAAAAGAAACACAAAGTAAAAAGGAAAGAACAGAAATTTTAGAGGCTTTAGAAAAAGGTGAGATTTCAGCAGAAGAAGCTTTAAAAAAATTAAAAGAATAATTTAGGAGGTATTTATAAAATGAATGAAGAGGTTATGAAAATTTTAAAAATGGTTGAGGAAGGAAAGCTAAGTGCAGATAAGGCAAAAGATTTTATAGAAGCTTTAGACAATGATAAAAAAGCTGATGAAATAATATCAGTAAAAGATTATGATAATAAAATGTTGAAGGTTAATATACAAAGTCATGAAGGGGATCAGGTAAATGTTAAATTACCAGTAAAGGTTATAAAGAGCATAATTAAAGTTACAGGTAAGATACCAATGGTATCAAATGAGATGGACGGTATTAATATGGATGAAATGATGGATATAATAGCAAATTCATTAGATTCATCAGTTATGGGAGAAATAGTTAATATTCAATCAGCAAAAGGTGATGAGATAAAAGTGTTTGTTGAATAGGTGAGTAAAATGAAAATTAGTATAAATACTGGAAATAAAAAAATATATATACCAGTTTCATTTTCATTAGCAAGCGCTTTTGTAATGATGATTCCTAGCAAAGAAATATCTAAAGAAGATAAAAAAACAATACTAAGTATATTAAAAGTATGCAAAAAAGAGTTAAAACCATATAAAGGTCTTGAGATTATTAATGTTAATTCAGCTAGTGGTGAAAAAATAATAATAAAAATATAAAAAATTAATGGGGATTATATTTAAATAATAAAAAATTGGGGGCATAATAATGAAATTTAAATTATTAAAGGATAAAAATTTTTCATTATTGATGTTTGGAAAAATAACATCATTAATAGGAAGTTCTATGCAAAGTTTTGCGTTATCTTTATTTGTTCTTGCAACAACTGGTTCTGCAACAAAATTTGCAAGTATATTATCAATTGCACTTATACCACAACTTATATTTGGACCGATTGCAGGAGTATTTGTTGATAGATTTAATAGAAAGAAAATACTAGTTATTTTAGATTTAATTAGTGGAGTAGTAGTATCTATTTTTGCAGTAATATATTTTATAACTGGAGAATTGCCAATAGGATATATATATATGCTTGCAATTATACTATCGCTTATTTCTACACTTTTTCAACCGGCACTTCAAACAGTACTTCCAAGCATAATAAAAAAAGAAGATTTAGTTGATGCCAATGCTATGAATTCACTTATATTAGCAATTGGAAATTTAGCAGCACCTGCAATTGCAGGTATTTTATATGGTTCATTTGGATTAGAATTTATATTTATATTAAATTCAATTACATTTTTTGTATCTGCATTTTCAGAATGTTTTATAGATATTCCTAAAATTAATAATAGTGAAAAGTTAAATTTAAAATTGTTTTGGGATGATTTTTCTAATGGAATAAAGTTTAGTTTATCAAACAAAACAGTAGCTTCAATAGTAATATTAGCTATGATGCTAAATTTTGCATTAGGATCTTTTACAGTAGGAGTAACATTTGTATGTAAAAGAATATTAATGGTTTCAGATTTTCAATATGGGTTAACAGAGTCTATTTCAGTTGCAGCAATGATGATATCAAGTTTACTTACTGGTTACTTGGCAAAGAAATATACAATAGGAAAAAATGTATATAAGAGTCTTTTATATACTGGAATAGTAACAGCCTTTTTTGGAATGGCAGTATTTAAACCGTTTTTAAATATTTTTTCAAGTAGTTTAGTACCATATATATTTATAATGATGTTAGGATTTGTAATAGGGTTATTTATTGGTATTGCTAATATATTTATAGGAATTTATTTTCAAACAATTGTACCTTTAGAATACATGGGGAGAGTTGGAACAGTACAAAGCACAGTATGTATGGCTGCAATGCCATTAAGTAATATGATGTTTGGATTATTATTTGACAAGATAGATGCAAGTATAATTTTCCCTATATCAGCAATATTGGTAATAATACCTATTTCGTTTTATAGAAAAGTACTATTGTCTGTTGATATAGATAAACATAATACAAATGAAGAAAATTTAGTAAATGCATAAATAAAAATAAGCCAGCTTAATTGGCTTATTTTTATTATATGATATAATGATTTAATGAACTAAGGAAAATTAGCGAGGTGTATATTATGGCTAAAGTTATAGTTGTTGGGGGAGGACCTGCCGGTATTATGGCAGCGATTACTGCAGCAAAAAATAATGAAGTTACATTAATAGAAAGAAATAAAGAAATAGGAATGAAATTAAGACTTACTGGTGGTGGTCGTTGCAATATAACTAATAATAGAGATATAGAAGAGTTTTTTGATAAAATAGTAAATAATAAAAAGTTCTTATATAGTGCTTTATATACATTTTCAAATTATTCACTTTTAGAGTACTTTAGCAATAATGGATTAGAATATAAAGTTGAACTTGATGAAAAAGTATATACAAAGAGTGATAAAGCAGATGAAGTTATAGATTTATTAAGAAATGACTTAGAAAAAAATAAAGTAAAAATAAAATATAATACTATGATTACAGATTTAATAGTGGAAGATGGAACTATTAAAGGTGTTATAACTTCTTTTGGTGAAAAGATATTTGGAGATAAAGTTATAATTACAACTGGTGGTAAGAGCTTCCCTCACACAGGTTCAGATGGGGCTATGTATGATGTGTTAGAAAAGTATGGTCATACTATAACTCCAATTCATGCAGCGTTAATCCCTCTTGTTATAAAAGAGGAATTTGTAAAAAGGCTTCAAGGGGTTGCAATGAAAGATGTTGTAGTTTCTGCTAAAGTTAAGAAGAAAAAGTTTGAAAAGTTTGGAGATATGTTATTTACTCACTTTGGAATATCTGGTCCAGCAGTATTGAAGTTATCTTCATATATTACTAAGGCATTACTTGATGGAGAAGTAGAAATTACTTTAGATTTCTTAAGAGATAAGTCAAAAGAAGAAATTTCACAAATAATAAGAAATAATCCGAATAAAACTGTACTTAATAACTTAAAAGGAATACTTCCACAAAACTTCTTAAAAGTAATCTTTGAAATCTTAGGATTAACAGAAGTTAAAGCAAGTGATTTAAAGAAGGAAGATGAAAATAAAATTATAGAGTATATGAAAGAAATGAAGCTTACAGCAAGAGAAACTTTATCTATTAAGGCTGCACAAGTAACATCTGGTGGAGTAAAAGTTAAAGAAATTAATGCTTCTGATATGGAGTCTAAAATAATAAAAAACCTTTACTTTGCAGGAGAGGTTATAGATATAGATGCAGAAACTGGTGGGTATAATCTTCAAATGGCATTTTCAACAGGATATCTAGCAGGAAGTGATTTTTAATATTATATATGAACAGTAGATAAGATATGTATTCTTATCTACTGAATTTTTATGGTGTAAAATTATAAAGTAGTTAGTTTATTCAATAATTAATATGATGTTGTACATCCATTAATGCTTCTCCAAATCTTTGAAAATGAACAATTTCTCTTTGTCTTAAAAATTTAAGGATATCTTTAATATCATGATCATCAGTTAAGTTTATTAACCATTCATAAGTTGCTCTAGCTTTTTGCTCAGCGGCCATATCTTCATGAAGATCAGCTATTACATCTCCTTTAGCTTGAATATAAGTTGCTGTCCAAGGATTTCCTTGTGCATCAGTATAATATAAAGCTCGTCCATGATCAGTATAATGAGCGGCTAAATCAGCCTTTTTTAAATCTTCTAAAGAAGCATTTGACATTAGTTGATAAACCATAGTGGCAATCATTTCAACATGAGCCATCTCTTCAGTGCCTATATCTGTTAATAAACCTTTAGATTTTCTAGTTGGCATAGTATACCTTTGATTTAAATATCTTAAAGCCGCGCTTAATTCACCATCAGGTCCACCGTATTGAGACATAAGAAATTTAGCCATTCTTAAATCATTACATTTTAAGTTTATTGGATACTCTAAAGTTTTAACATAATACCACATAAATTATCCTCCTTTTAATAATTTTCCCAAGGCCAAGGGGTTGCTATCCAAGCTATTGGATCTTCAGTTGAAGCAGAACCAAAGTTTCTTAATGGGCCAAAGTTATATTCATAATTAGTTATTAGATAATCTAATCTTTCAGATATTTTTTTGTAATCATTTATAGCTTTTTTATTGGATGGAAAATTATCAAGATAAAGATTAAGTTCGATAGCATAAAATTGATATTTTCTAATTTCATTTAATAAATCTATTTCACACATAGATATTCCTCCTAATATTTTTTATCATATGCTTTATAAGGCTTATACAAATCATTGAAAATAGTGCCAATCTTTAATGCTGCTTTAGGGTTTATAATATTTTCGTATTTTTGTGGTATAATGAATGCCTTTGCATAATCATTTTTTTCGCTTTTGTTCATAAGATATCATCCCTCCATAAGTGTATATATATTTATACTATGAAATTAGAATTTATTATGTTACAGGTTAATATGTTATAGAGATAATTGATTTTAAAGTGTTATCTACATATTAATTTAATCATATATCTTCAACTAAATCTTAACTTTGTAGCAATTTATAATTATGAATAATATTATAATAAGAAATAGCTTTTTCAAAAGTTATAAGGAAAAAATTTTATGAATTATAATGGTTTTAATAGCTTTGAAGATTTTATGCGCTTTTGTGGAGTCAAAGTAGATACAAATACATCTTCAGAAAATAAAAGTAGTGATTCAGATAATACAGAGGATGATGATAAAACATCCAGATGTGAAAATTGTAAACCTGGAAATGGACAAGGAGAGGCCGATGAGAAGGCTAGAAATGCAGATAGTGATATTCCAGGTGGATTTCAAGATATACCACCACAGCTTTTACTTGTAATTGGAGAGTTACTTGGAAACATTATAGCAGGTAATCTTCCATTTAATGTTCAAAATGTAGTTGGAAATTGGTTACAATTAGTAGGTCAAGCAATTGAAGTTTTTAATGCACAACAACAATATTATCAAGGTGGACCAGGTAGATATTATAATTATATATATAGGAATGTAGCAAATCCTTTTTGTACTAGTTCCGTAGATGAATCTCAAAAAAGTATAAGTGTAAATGAAAATGAGCAAAAAAGTAATAAGGGTAAAAGAAGTAATAAAAATGGAAGCAGTAGTAAATCATCAAATACTAGTAGTGAAATAGAAGAATTAAAAGAATGTATATGTTATTTAACTAATCAAATACAAGAATTAAAAAATGATATAGATAAATTAAAAAATCAGAAAATGTAAAGAGTAAATATTAATATCTCTTTACATTTTATTTTTATTAAAGAGAAAAATAAAGAGAGAAAGTTAGATTAGTTTACTAAATATTAATTATAAATATTGAAGGATGAGATTATTTATATGTTTGAAAAAATAATAAGAAAATACAATATTAATACTAGAGGGATGGTGATAAATGGGAGTGTAGCGCTTATTATTGTAGTTATAATTGCTAAGTTTTTAGGAGAAAAAAATATAATGTTAGCAATTCCATTAGCTTTAACATCAGCAGTTTTAGGAAGACAAAATTTATATGTTAAGCCAGTAAATAAAATGTTTAAATTTATAATAATTGACATAATCATTGTTATATGTGCATTTATTGCATCTTTAAATATGTGGAGTGGAATTATAGTAGATTTATTAAGTATATTTTTAATAATTTATATGATGGTATCACCATATGACTTAACATTTTATAAACCATTTTTAATGCTCTATATATTTAGTCAATATTCTAAGATATCAATATTAGAGTTACCAAGTAGAATTATGGTTATAGTAATTGGGCTGGTAGTTATCTTAGTTGTTAATTATATAAAAAAAATAAATGAAAAAGACATTTTAGGAAATAGTATTAGAAAATCGATGAATTTAATAAAAGAGCAATTGGAAAATATATCAAAGGAAAGCTATGATAATAAACTAGAGGAAAAATGCTCTATAATAATGAGAGGATTAGCATATAGAATATATATAACTAGATATAGAAAATACTTTACTACTAATTTAGGAACTATACAATTTAACTTATATATGAATATAGAATATTTAAATCTATATTTAAAAGAAATACAAGTGAAATTTGCAAGAGAAAATATAAATGAAGATTATTTAAAAAATATAAGATTACAAATAGATAATATTATAGAAATATGTTCAGAAAATAAAGTTGAAAATAATGAAAAAACTATTGATGACACTTATTATGAATATAAATATTGTAATAAAGATTTAGATTTTCTTCAAAATATAATAAAAGAAATATTCTTAAATATAAAAAGACTAAAAAATATAAATATTAAAGATATAAATAAAATATATAAAGAATGGGAAAGAGATGATTTTGATAAAACATCAAAAGTTTTTAAAGAATATCTTCGTGTTGATTCAATAAGATTTAAATTTGCTATGAGAATGGCTGTAGTGCTAACAATAGCATTGTTTTCAGCAGAAGTTTTAGGGTTTTATAAAATAATTTGGGCAGTTATAACAGTAATGTCTGTAATGCAACCTTATTATGAGGATACAATAAAGAAAACTAAAGATAGAATAATAGGAAATGTAGTAGCTATAATATTTACAGGGGTAATAATTAACATTATAAATACAAAATATTTTACAATTACAATATTAGTTATATCAACATATTTACTTTTTGCTTTTAAAGATTATTCTAAAATTTCATTATTTGCAGCAATTTCATCTATATGTTTATCATCTTTATCAGAGAGTATCAATATATTAATATTTTATAGAGTTATATATGTAATTGTAGGATTAATAATAGTACTTATAGCAAATAAATTTATATTTCCATATAGATTAAAGGATGGACTGGTACAGCTAAAGGAAAAAATTATTAGGTACGATAACTATTTTATTGAAAGTATAAAAGAAAATTTAGTTCATAAGAATAAAGAAAATAGAATAAGGGATTTAATAGTACATATAACACTTTTAAATGAAAAGTTATATCTTAGAAATTTACAGTGTAAAGATAAAAAAATTAATGAGTTTATAAATTTAAATAATAATTTTATAGTAAAGATAGGATACGATATGCTTATTAATGATAATAAAAATAAAAAGGAAAAGATAGATAAAGAAATATATGAGATGTATAGAAAAATAAATTAAGTATGATTTCATATAAAACAAGGTGCAAATTAGTAATAGGGGAAACTAATTTGCACCTTGTTTTTTAGGATAATATCAATATAAAGGGAAATTAACTATAAAATTTTAGTTTTATAGTTAAGTTTTAAGAAATAGTATTTGTCTAAATTATAAGTAAATAATATGTCAATGATGTGTCAATGAATAAAAAATAATAAAATTATTATATTATATACAATATATGGGAATAATATATAGTAAGATATATGCAAAAAGAGAAAGGGAGATAAATGAAGTATGATGTATTAAATAAAATTTCAACTAGATTTATTATTATTTTATGTGTAATTATTTTAAGTGTTTTAAGTTTAGTTAAGTATAAAAGTGATAGTCAAAAGTGGATAGATGCAGATGTTACAGTAAAGATGCCCTTTGAAATAAGTATTTTAGATATAGGGAAAGCAGATTTTATACTAATTGAAATAGATGGAAGCTATATGGTTATAGATTCTGGTACGTATGATGATGGAGAAAAAATATATGAATATTTAAACTTTAAGGAAGTAAAGGATATTGAATATTTTATACTAACTCATAATGATAAAGATCATATTGGAGGGTCTCCATTTATAATAGAGAATTTTAATATTAAAAATTTAATACAAGCAAATTATAAAGTAAATACTAATCAGTATAATAAGTATTTGGATTGTTTAGAAGTAAAAAAAATAAAGCCTATATTATTAAAAAATAATATGGAATTTGAGATAAATGACGCAAAGATTAAGTTATATCCAACTAAAAAAGAAAAATATGAAAAATCAAATGATTATTCCATTATTATTAGTATAGAATATGGTGAATATAAATATTTGTTTGCAGCAGATGCAGAAGAAGAAAGAATGAAAGAATTTGTTGAAGATAATTCAGAGAAATATACTTTCTTAAAGATGCCTCATCATGGAATATATAGCAATTATACAGAAGAATTTTTATCATCAGTAGAACCAAGATATGCTATTGTAACTTGCTCTAAGTTTAGATATCCTAATAAAAAGACAATAGATTTATTAGAAAAATATAACATTAAAACCTTTTATACAAGTAGTGGAGATATAATTATAAAGAGTGATGGTGAAAAGATTTATTTTAATCAAAATTAGCAAGAAAAATATGATATAATTAACTTAAAATGTAAGGGGTACTTGGGGGATGAACATAAAGATTATTTGCTTAAATGAAGATAAGATAGAGTTTGAATTTAGTGATGGGGCATTTGAATATATAGAAAGTTTAGATATTAAAAATAAAAATATAAATAAATTTTATAAAGTAGAAAAAGATATTATTAAAATAGAAAATTGTACATTATTAAATTTAGAAAAAATAATATTTAATAATGCTAGATTGAAGAATAGTTTATTAATGGTAATGATACGAGAAATAAACGAAAGTAATATAAATATAATAAGTACTTTAAGTAAAATTAATAATTCTATATTAATAATGGGAAAAGAAAATTTATTCAATGAAGATAGTAAAAAAGAATTTAATTTAATTAAAAATATAGTTATTCTTAATAAATTAATAGAGGATAAAAAAATAAACCTTAAATTATTAATGTTTATGCTATCTAATAACGAGATTTTGAGTAGCATAAAATTAAATCAAAGTAAAAAGTATATTATTATTGAAAACAAAAAAAATATAGGACAGATAGTTTTATCACTACTTAAACAATTTAAATATATACAATACAATAAAGAATATATATGTTACCTGTATTCTAGGGAAGAGATTAATTTAGAACAAATATCATATTTAGAAGATCCTATAAGAGAGTATATAGAGAATGATGATATTTTAACAATGGTTAATTTGAGTAGTGAAAAAATTAACTATGATGAATATGTATTAGTATTATTAAGTAAATAAATAAAAATATTTTAATTTAGTGAAAGTCTAATCAAACGCTGTATTACAGAGGTTTAATTAGACTTTTTTATTATTAATAACAAGGGAATATTGTTAAAAAAATAACTTAAATAACTTAAATAATTATTTAAAAATTAAGATAAATTGTGGAAAAATGTCGAGGCTTGTACAATAAAGTTGTAATTAGAGAAAATGTTTTTTAGAATGTTAAAAAATATACAAAAGGAGAAATACTATGTTAGAAATTATTAAAAAAACTTTAACTGATAATGCAATATTAGGTGCAATATTTTCATCAGTAGCAATAATTCTTTTAGGTTTTTATTTAAGAAAAAGAGAAATTTTAAATTCAAATGCATCTAAGATGCTAACAAAATTGGTTCTTACAATTTCATTACCAGCTTTAGCATTTACTTCATTTATGAAAGATATAAATGGGGAACAATTAAAGCAAGGTATGAGTATTTTAGTATGGGGATTTGCAATTTATATTGTATTAATACCAATAACTAAATTAATGTATGCAAGAGTTAAGGGCGATAAGCAAGATGTTTATAGAGTTCTTACTATATTTGGCTCAACTACATTCTTTGGTACACCTATAGTTACTGCAGTATATGGGGCAGTAGGTACTATGTATTCAAACATATTTAATATTGCTTACAGAGTGTTCTTGTATTCATATGCATTTATAAAAATGTCCGGAACTAAAATGGATAAAGAAAACCTTAAAAAGAATATGAAAGAAATATTCTTAAATCCAATTATAATAGCTACATTTTTAGGATTATTTATTTGGTTATGTCAAGATATGCTTCCACAAGTAGCAGTTACAGTTAAAGGTGAAACTGCGAACTATGCATTCTTAAGAATTGACCAAACATTACCATGGCTTTATAAACCACTTACTTATTTAAGTAATTTAGCATCACCACTTGCTTGGATTTCAATTGGAGCTACTTTAGCAGAAGTTCCTTTCAAAAAGGCAGTAGCACAAAAAGATGCTTGGGGATATAGCTTAATTAAAGTATTATGTATCCCAGTAATAAATTTAGCTTTATTATTAGTTGTTAGTAAATTCGGTATATTACCAGTTTCATTTGAAGGAATGGCAACAACAGTAATAATGATGGCAGCTCCAACAGCCACAGTGGCAGCAGCATATGCAATTAGCTATGATAGGGAAGCATTATTTACATCAAATTGTTCATTGTTATCAACAGTAGTAGCAGTTGCAGCTATGCCAGTATGGATAGTTATATTAGAAATTATAAGAAATATAGGATTATTTGCTTAAGTAAAAATCTAAAGCGTGTATTTAGTAAATAAAATTATTTTATTGCTAGGTATTTAGGTTAATAGCAAGTATAACCATATAAAAAAGGACAAGCCACTCTATAAAATAATAGAGTGGCCATTATCCTAAAATAAATTTATTAGAACTTAATTATAAAGGAGATAAATATTATGATAAAATTAGTTTGTTATGGTGTTAGAGAAACAGAAGTTCCATTTTTTGAAGAAATAAATAAAAAATTTGGATATGATATAAAATTAGTTACTTTAGGTCTTAATCATGAAAATGTTAAGGAAGCAATTGGTGCTGAAGCAATTATGGTTAGAGGAAACTGTAAGGCTGATAGACAAAACTTAGAATTATTAAAGTCTAATGGATTACAATATGTTTTAACAAGAACTGTTGGATTTGACCATGTTGATTTAGATGCAGTTAAAGAATTAGAGTTAAAATGTGCTAGAGTTCCAGGGTACTCTCCAAATGCTATAGCTGAATTAGCAGTTTCTCATGCAATGATGTTACTTAGACATACTGCTTATACTGTAAATAGAACAAGAGAAAAGAATTTCGTTGTTGATCCATTTATGTTTAGTAAGGAAATTAGAAATTGCACAGTTGCAGTTTTAGGAGCTGGTAAGATAGGATTAACTACAGCTAAGTTATTTAAAGGCTTAGGAGCAAGAGTAATAGCTTATGATGTATTCCAAAGTGATGCGGCTAAAGAAGTAGTAGAATTTATGGAGCTAGATGATGTGTTAGCACAAGCTGATGTTATTTCAGTACATATGCCATATATAAAAGATGTAAATTATCATATGATTAATGATGAGTTTATAGCTAAAATGAAAGATGGAGCTATATTAGTTAATACAGCTAGAGGTGAAGTTCAAGATATAGATGCTATAATAAGAGCAATTGAAAGTGGTAAATTAAGTGGATTTGGTACTGATGTTTTAGAAGGCGAATCGGCAACATTCTTTAAGAATTTAAATGGACAAACATTAGAAAATCCTTCACATGAGAAATTAATAGATCTTTATCCAAGAGTATTAGTAACTCCACATATTGGTTCATATACAGATGAGGCACTAACAAACATGATAGAATACTCTTATGAAAACTTAAGAGAATTATTAAACGAAGGAATTTGCAAAAATAGTATAGCTTAGTAAAGATATATTATAGTATAATTTTAATATTTTAATTAAAAAAAGGAGTGTTAATCACTCCTTTTTTGAGCATTAAAAGTAAATAAAAGGACAAAATTAAAATGGTGAGATTAATGAAAATAAAATTAAAGTTTAAAAATGTCATAATGTTAACTGCTATAATTATTACATTTATTCCACTAATGCTATCATACTACATTTTTGTATCTTCTAAATTATTAGATATAAATGCAAATATAAGAAATGATTTGCAAGAAATGGGATACTGTATATCAAAAAGTGAACTTGTTGCTGAAAAACTTTATAATAGAAAAAATGATATGGCTATACAAGAATATACTAAAGGATTTATAGAAAACTTTAATAATGTTGATATTATTGTAATAGCAGATATGACAGGAGAAAAATACTCACATTTAGATGAAAATCAAATTGGGCAAATATATGTTGGGGAAGATAAAAAAGAAGTTTTGAGAAATGGAAGTAGCTATTATTCACTAATGAAAGGCTCTATGGGGACTACTTTAAGATGGTTTCAACCTATATTTTATAATGAAAAACAAGTTGGTTTTGTTATGGTTGGAAAATATAATGAAGATATAGTGGTAATTAACTCAAGAACTAAGTTAAATTATTTTATGTTATTTATAGCGTCTTTAGCTATTTCTATAATTGCATCTAGGGTATTTGCAAATAAAGTTAAAAAATCAATATTAAATATGGAACCAGTTGAAATTGCAACTTTATATAGAGAAAAAAACATTATATTAGACAGTGTAAAAGATGGAATTATATCATTAAATAAGTATAATAAAGTAATTGAAATAAATAAAATTTGTTATGAGATGTTTGAAGATTTTAAAGTTGAAGATATAACAGAAAAACTTAACTTTTATATAGATAATAGGCAAGATGTTGAAATGAAGGAATTTATAATTCAAGGTAAAAGAATATTTGTTACAATTAAGCATATCATATTAGAAAATAATTGCCCAAGAGTAATTATAACTTTAACTGAACGAGGACCTATTAATAAAATTGCAAAAGAAATAACAGGTGTGGATGAAGTTATTAAAAATTTAAGAGCTAATGTTCATGAATTTAAAAATAGCCTTTATGTTATTTTGGGGCTTATTGAAATAAAGGCTTATGAAGATGCAAAAAAATATATATTAAAGGTACAAAAAATGCAGGAAAATTCAAGCAATAAATTTGCTAAGATAGAAGATAATTATGTAAGGGGATTATTAATTAGTAGAGATTTAGTTGCAAAGGAAAGAAAAGTTGAGTTTTTCTTAACAGAAGAATCATTTTTATATAAAAATCATGGAGTAATCGATTCGAATGATATAGTAACTATACTTGGAAATTTAATTGAAAATGCTTTCGAGGCTTGTGCATTATTAGATAAAATACATAAAAAAGTTGAAGTTACTTTATATGAAAATGAAAGTATAGTTGAAATACAAGTAAGGGATAATGGAATACCTATTAATGAATATATAAAGAAAAGAATATTTGAGCAAGGGGTTTCCTCAAAGGGTGAAGGAAGGGGAACAGGATTGTATTTAGTTAAAAATAGAGTTGAGCTTTATGATGGAGAAATAAATATAGAAGATTTTGACGATGAAAAAATATTTGTAGTAACAATTTTAAAGGGGGAAAAGCAATGATTAATGTATTGATAGTTGAAGATGATCCAATGGTAGCATTTATAAACAAGAGATATCTAGAACAGATTGGAGGAATTAATGTTTTCGGACCAGTTATGTATGAAAAGGATATTATTAATATTTTAGAGAGTGAAAAAATAGATTTAATATTATTAGATGTATTTTTACCACAAAAAAGTGGAATAGATATATTAAAATCTCTAAGAAATAAAAGCTTTTTTACTGATATTATAATGATTACAGCAGCAAATAGTAGTTTAGAAGTTAAAAAAGCTTTTGCATATGGAGTGGTAGATTATTTAGTTAAACCTTTTGAGTTTAAAAGATTAAAGGAAGCTGTAGATAAGTTTAAATTAAAAAATAATATGATGCAAAAAGACAATCTACTAACACAAAAAGAAATAGATAAATTATTAATAAATGATAACTTAGATGGAGAAACTACTTTACCAAAGGGATTGAATAAAAAAACATTAGATAAAATTTTAAGCTTTTTAAATGATAATTCTAATAAGGTATGGACTTTAAGAGAGATTGCATATGAGATAAAAATAAGTAATGTAACTGTTAAAAAGTATATGGATTATCTAGAAAAGATAGATAAGATAAAATCAGAAATGACATTTGGAAATGTAGGAAGACCAGAACATAAATACACAATAAATAAGTAAAATTTTTATAATATAGAAAAATATGGTATAATAAATGTAAATTTATATTGGGGAGGGATATTATGTTATATGATAAGTATAAGTATATTGGATTTTTAGGATTAATATCTTTAATTGGACTTAAGGGATTTACAACGCATAATTATCTGTGGTTTATTTTTTTTATTAACTATTTATGGTTTACATTTTTTTATGAAAATAGCATAGTCTATAAATTAAAATTAATAAAAAAGTAAATTGTTTATATTGGTAATTAAAGATAGGGTGAAATAATTATCACTAAAACATTATAGTAATTAATTACATATAATAACTAGTAATTAATTTATAAGGTTTAAGGATATAAGATGAATAATACTAAATGGTATTTAATTAAATTAAGAGGTGATGCTAATAAACTTTCTTTTACAAGTGTGGAAGCATGTGAAATAGCAAAAAAGATAGGTATTGATTTCACAAAGGAAAAGTTTGATTTAAAGCAATTCACTAAAGGAATTAATGTAGAACTTGAACATGGAACTAAATTTAAGAATGCGAATGTTACCAATAATGACCCAATTTTAACTGGAAAAATTGCATATGCACATCTTTTAGAATTTCCAGATTATTATACTAGATTAGAGCAGCTAGAAAAAGAAGCAAATGCATATTGGTCAAAAACTAAATAAACTATAAAATAAAAAGATTTTCACAAACTAAATTAATTAGTGGAAATCTTTTTTATAGTTATGTGATAAAGTTACATAGCGAATTTTGTAATAGAAACAATAATCTTTAAAATGAATATAATTTATTAAAAGAATTTTTTTAATAAAATAATTAGGAGATTTAAAGATGAAAATAATTAATGAATCAGAATTTATAAATGAAGTTAAAGAAGGATTAGTTTTAATAGATTTTTATGCTGAATGGTGTGGTCCTTGTAGGATGTTATCTCCACTTTTAGAGCAAATAAATAATGAAGATGATGAAATTAAGGTTGTTAAGGTTAATATTGACAACTCTATAAGATTAGCAAATTATTATCAAATTCAATCAATACCTACTTTAGTATTATTAAAAGATGGTCAATTTATAAATAAAATGATTGGATTTAATCCTAAAAAGAAAATTGAAGAGTTAATATCTAAGGGAAAAGAATAATAAAGAGAGACTTTATGCAAGAAGCGTAAGGTCTTTTTTAAAAACCAAAATTATACTTTTAATACTTAAAAAGTAAATATATTTACTAAAATAACAAGATACTTATATAAATAAACAATTTATTAGAACTAATTTTACATAAAATGTATTAAAATAAAGAAGTAAGGGTGAAAAGGTATACAATAGGATTAGAGTATGAGTGGAGGTATTATTATGATAAAAAGAAATGCAATGAATAAAAATATTGCTCTTATTATTGCAGCTGCAGTTACTGTAGGGCAAATACCAGTTTCAGCATTAGCAGATAATTATAATGCTGTTGCTATTGAACAAAACATAGAAATGTATGCATCTCAAACAGAGTACATTCAAGAGTATGATAACTATTCAAGTACATCTTGGACAAGTTTAGTTGGTGGTGGGACTTATGTTAAAGAAATGGATAACGCAGTTCCAGATACAGAAGGTAAAAAAGGATATTTAGAAATAAATAGAACTGAAGGAAATAATTTTGTTTTCTTAGAAAATCAAAGTCCAAGCTATCAAAATTTTGAAGCAGAAGTTAGATTTCAACTTAATCCATCAGAAACAGATACAGCTACAGGAAGATTTGGACTTGTATTTAGAGGCCAGGATGCAAATACTTTTGGATTTGTAGGATATAATAATGATGGAAAATGGTTAATTGAAAGTCCAACAGCATGGAAGGATGATATTAATGGTCCAACTATTGAAGCTGGTCAATGGACAACAATGAAGGTTAAGGTTGTAAGAAATCACTTAACTTTAACTGTAAATGGTGAAGAGATATTTAGCGATAATGTTTCTTTAGGCAATTTCCCAACTGAAGCAGGGAAGTTTGGATATAGAACATGGTTTGATAACAAAACTGTATTAGTTGATTATTTAAATATAAATGAGGTAATTGCGCCAACAGAAATATCATCCGTAGAAGAATTAAATATGTCTACAATTATAAATGTTGAGCCAGAATTACCATATAGAGTTAATGTAACTTATCCAGATGGAACAACTGGACAAGAAATTGTTATTTGGGATTATGTTGATCCAGCACAATATGCAGAAGAAGGAACTTTTGTTGTTGAAGGTATTATAAAAGGTGCAGCAGAATCAGCACCAAAGGCTAAAGCTAACATAACAGTTAGAAATAAGGTAGCTTACTCAACAGACTTTGAAACTGCAGAAACTAGTGGGGATTGGAAATCATTAAGTCCAACTGTTTTAGATAGTGTAGTTGAAAATGGGGTTGTTAATGTTCTTATGAATGGAAAAGCGGTAGGCGCTGATATGGCTTCTCCAGATGTTAAGAATTTTATATATGAAACTGATTTCTCAATGAGTAATGATAATGGAAGAATAGGTTTAGGATTTAGAATTAAAGATGAAAATAACTGGGGAGCTATTTGTTATGATGCTGGAAATTGGGTATGGAAAGCAAGTACAAATGGTTCAGATGATTGGGGTTCATTCCCATCTTCATTTAAATTAGAAGCTGGTGAAACTTATAGAATGAAGCTTGAAGTTGAAGAGGGAAGAGCAACTTTATCTATTAATGGTCAGACATTAGGAAGTGTAACTTCAGATAAGTTCCCAACCACAGCAGGTAAGATTGGTTTAGTTGGATGGCATGGAAGCAAGACTATTACGTTAGATAATGTTAGTGTTACAGAAATAACTCCAGAAACTGAAGCTGATTTACCAGAAGTAAATGCACAAACTATTGAATCAGATGTTATGTCAGTTAAGCTTGATAATACCTTCCCAAGAGTAATTGAATACAATTGGAAGGATGATGGTTCAACTTTAGCTGGACAAAATAAGAGATCTAACAAGATTAATTTAAATGGTAAAAACTATACTCCGGTAGTTGAGTGTGTTGTAGAAGGAAATAAAGCTACGTACACTATGTCAATTGAAGAAATTGGTGTTACTTTAACGACTGTTATGAGTGTTGAAGATAATAAAATTAGAATGGAAGTTACTAATATTGAAGAAACTGGTGATTTCTTAGTTAAAAAGGTATCTTTACCTAACCAAAGTTTTGCAACAGTAAGAAGTGATAATGGTGGTGCTATTGCAGCTGTGTTATCAACTGGAGCATGGCATCAAATTACAGATGAAATAAGTACTGTTGATGCATTAGATCCATCAGAAAAAGCTAAGACTTATGCATTTGTAAATGATAATGATTTTGCAATAACTATGAATAATAATGTTGTTGAATATTCAAGTAGAATTCTTCTTAATACTGTTAATAAGAATGGATACAAGGAAACAGGAATTGGAACTGGTGCTTGGACTTATAGAGAAGAAGTTGAAAATGGAGTAGAATACTATAGCTACGAAGATAATTTATGGGCAGAAGCTTATATAACTAAAGACCAAAATGGTGATGATATTGTAGATTGGCAAGATGCTGCTATAGAATACAGAAATAGAGTTGAAGCACCACAAGGTGGAGAATATATTAAAGATAGCTTATCTTATATAGCATTCAACATTGGATACACTCAAAGTCCATTCTTAAGAACTTTAGATACAGTTAAGAAAATATCTAACTATACAGATGGATTTGGACAAATGGTTCTTGAAAAAGGATATCAAGCTGAAGGACATGATGACTCAATTCCAGACTACGGTGGACATATTGGTATAAGACAAGGTGGAGTTGAAGATTTCAACACATTAATTGAAGAAGGAGCTAAGTATAACGCTAGATTTGGGGTTCATATAAACGCTACTGAATATCAAAAGGATGCATTCCAATATCCAGATAACGGATCGGTAAACGAAAATTCTGCTGGATGGAACTGGTTAGATCAAGCTTACTATGTTGATCAAAGGGCTGATATAACTTCAGGAGAATTATTCAGAAGATTAGATATGTTAAAAGAAGATTTGCCTGATTTAGGTTGGGTATATGTTGACGTTTATACAGGAAACGGATGGAATGCTCACCAACTTGGAGAAAAAATCAATGATTTAGGATATCAAGTTGCAACAGAATTCCACAGTCCACTTGAAGAACACGTAACATGGACTCACTGGGGAGCTGACCCTGCTTATCCAAATGAAGGTGGAACAAGTGAAATATTAAGATTTGTAAGAAACTCTACAAAGGATGGATTCTTATCTAATCCATTATTAAAGGGTAACAAGCATTTATTATCAAATGGTTGGGGTAATAACCATGCTATAGAAGGTGAAAAGGGTATGGATACATTCTATAACCAAGTATTACCTACTAAGTATATGCAACACTTTGATATTATGAAAATGACTGATGATGAAGTATTATTCAATGAAGATTTAAGAGCTGTAAGAGAAGGTGCAGACATTAATTACTATAAAGATGGTAAATTGGTTGCAACTACTCCAGAAAGTACAATCGGATCAACTGGTATGGGTAAAACTAATTTATTCTTAGAATGGAACTTCGATGAAGAACAAGATACTAAGATTTACCACTGGAATCCATTTGGAACTACTTCAACATGGGATGTACCAGATTCTTGGTCAGGATTATCTAACGTTCATGTTTATGAATTAACTGACTTAGGTAGAGTTGAAGTTGGAACTGTAGATATTGTTGATGGAAAAGTTACTTTAGATGTTGAACAAAATACTCCTTATATAATAACTCAAGGAGAAGTAGCTCAAGATAGAATAGATGATTGGGGTTATGGTTCACAAATAAAAGATCCAGGATTTGACTCTCAAGAATGGAATACTTGGTCTAAGACATCAACTTCAGGAAATACAGATCACATAACATTTGTTAATGAAACACTTACAAGCAGAGCTGGTAATGATGTAGTAGCTATAACTAATAAGCAAGGAACTATATCTCAAGAAATTGAAGGCTTAGAATCTGGAAAAACTTATTCAATTTCTGCATGGGTTAAGAATAATGATAAGAGAACTGTTACTTTAACTGTTGATTGTGGTGATGTAAATGTTACTAACGTAACTACATTAGATGCATTTGCAAGACAAGGTGAAGGTCATAAATATTTAAATGATAAGTTTACAAGAATGGAAGTTGAAGTTACTGTACCAGCTGGTGTAACTACTGCAAGCATTTCTCTTGATGCAGCAGAAGGAAATGGAACAGTATATGTAGATGACTTTAGAATTTGGGAACATCCAGGACAAACTAATAAAGATGGATATGTATTCTATGAAGATTTTGAAAACGTAGATGAAGGTATTACTCCATTCTTCTTAGCTCCAGGAAGAGGAACTTCAAATAGATCTCACTTAGCAGAAAAAGATTTACTTGGAAGACAAAAAATGACTTGGGTACTTGATGGTAGATTCTCATTAAAGACTAACCAACAATCAGGTGAAACAGGACAAATGTTAGTAACTGATGATTCTACATTTAAATTAGAAGCTAATAAGACTTATGAATTAGGATTCATATACTCTTTAGCAGATGCAACTCCAGGATATACTGTAAATATTAAATCTAGAACAGCTGGAACTATAGTAAGTATTCCTTTAACATCTACAAATGTTGCAAGTGGACAATACACTAATGTAGAAGAAAGAACTACTACATTTACAACTGGAAACAATGATGATTACTATATTTCAATAGATAAGGGTTCAGGATATGCAGATTTAATTTTAGATAATATTTATGTTTCTGAAATTGATACAACTGTAGAAAATCCAGTATTAAATAAAGTTAATTTAAGCCTATCAATTAATGAAGTAGCTGTAGGAGAAGAATTAGATTTATCATTAGTTTTAGTTAATGGATTAATGAATAATGGTTCTAAAGCAGATTTAAGTGATGCTACAATTGAATATGTTATTGATAATAATGAAATTGCTACAATAGAAGACGGTAAATTAGTGGGCTTAACAAATGGAGTAACTGCTATTACTGCAAATGTAACATCTAATGGAAATACAATTTCATCTAATACAGTAACTATAAAGGTTGGAGAAGTAGAAAATGAAATTCCACCAGTAGTTGAAGTAGATAAATCAGGATTACAAGCTGTAGTTGATAAAGTAGATACTTTAATAGAAAGTGATTATACTCAAGAAAGCTGGGCTAATCTAATTGTTGCTTTAGAAGCTGCTAATTCAGTTTTAGCAGATAAAGAAGCGACTGAAGAAGAGGTTAAAACTGCAACAACTAATTTAGAAGCTGCAATTAAATCTTTAGAAGAAAAAGAAGAAAATGCATTTAAGGCTCATTTAGAAATAGCAGTAGAAGAAGCATTAAAAGTAACTGAAGCTGAACTTTCTAATGTTGTACCAGTTGTTGTTGAAGAGTTTAAAGCAGCAATTGCTGAAGCACAAGATATATTAAATAACAATAAAGCTACTCAAGCTGAAGTAGAAAAATCATTTGATAGATTAGCTAAAGCAATGCAAATGTTATCTTTCCAAAAGGGAGATAAAACTAACTTAATAAGCTTAATAGAAAGAATAGAAGCTTTAGATTCAAGCAAGTATATAGCATCAACTTGGGATAAGTTAGCTATAGCTTTAGAAGCATCAAATGGTGTAGTAGCTGATGAAAATGCTATGGAAGCAGAAATTGTAGAATCTTATGAAACATTATTAAAATCATTCTTAGAATTAAGATTAAAACCAAATAAGGATGCTTTAAATGATTTAATAAATAAAGCTGAAAGTTTAGATAGTAGTAAATATACTGAAGAAAGCTTTAATGCAGTTAAAAAGGCATTAGAAGAAGCAAATGCTGTATTTGCAAATGAAGATGCAACAATAGAAGAGATAGAAGTAGCTGAAGAGAACTTAAGAAAAGCTATGAATTCATTACAAGCTAATTCAGGAAGTGGAAACAATAATTCAGGAAATAGTGGAAATAATGGCGGTTCAAATAATGTAGGAAATAGTGGTTCTACAAATAACTCAGGAAATAATGGAAATTCATCTAACAGTGGAAAATTACCACAAACAGGTGGAACTCCAGCTGTAGCAGTAGGATTGTTTGGTACTATATTAGCTGGAATAGGTGCTGTATTCTCTAGAAAGAAAAAATAATCATAAAAATTAAATAAGTAAAACAAAAAAGAATTGAGAATTAAGAAAATTCATAGAATTAATCTTAATCTCGGTTCTTTTTTTGTGTGTAAAAAATACTGCATAATAAACTTAAAAACAAACACGCAAGATAATTATAAAAATTAGCAACTTTTAATAGTTAAAATATGTAAAAAATGAATTAAAATGTAAGTAGGTTATATGAAAATGTATACATAACATTTTGGTTTAACCTATAAAATGTATTTGTTAGGGGGAGAAGGATGCTAAAAAGAAATACTATGAACAAAAATATTGCCCTTATTATAGCGGCAGCGGTAATTGTTGGACAAATTCCTGTATCGGTATTAGCAGAGAATAATACACTAGCTATAGGTGAAGGTGTCGAAGCAGTGGAAGCAAGTGGGGTTGATGAAGCTGAAGTATATGTAGAGGATTATGCATATAATCAAGACTATAATGATTTTTCAAGTACTTCTTGGACAAAGTTTTCAGGGGATGGAACAATAGCAAAAAATTATGATGCTGGAGAGCTAGAAATTAAAAGAAGTGGAAATGCTAAATTAATATTTGTTGAAGATCAAAGTCCATCTTTAAAGAATTTTGAAGCTGAAGTTAGATTTCAATTAAATCCTCAAGATGGAGAAGCTGTTGGGAGATTTGGTCTTGTATTTAGGGGTACAAGTCTAAATAGTCATGGTTTTATAGGATATAACGGTGGTCAAGAACCAGGTAAATGGTTAATTGAAAGTCCAGATGCATGGAATGACCAAATTCAAGGTCCTGTTTTAGAAGCTGGACAATGGGTAACAATGAAAGTTAAGGTTATAGATAGTACAGTAATCTTAACTGTAAATGGAGAAGAGATTTATAATGATGTTGTTAGTTTAAATGGTTTTCCAACAACAGCAGGTCAATTTGGATATAGAACATGGTATGATAATAAAGATATTAAGGTTGACTATTTAAAAATTAAGTCTCTTGATGAAACAGGTACAGAAATAAGTTCTGTAGAAGAAATTAATGTTGAAACTATAGCACAATCAAGACCTGAGTTGCCATATAAAGTGAATGTAACTTATCCTGATGGAACTACAGGTGAAGAAATTGTAATTTGGGATTATATAAATCCAGAAAGTTATGCACAAGCAGGTAGTTTTGTTGTGGAGGGAACTATAAAGGGAGCGTCAGCAACTTCACCAAAAGCAAAGGCTAATATTACTGTTAGAGATAAAGCAACTTATTCAACTGATTTTGAAACGGCTGAAACTAGTGGTGATTGGGAAGTGTTACAAGGTGGTGGCACTCCAACTATTTCAGGAGGAAATATTAAAGTTCCTATGAATGGAGTTTCAGTTGCAGCTGATATGGCTTGTCCTGATGTAAAGAATTTCGTATATGAAACAGATTTTACAACAAGCACTAACGATGGAAGAATAGGTTTAGCTTTTAGAGTTAAAGACAAGGATAACTGGGGAGCTGTTTGTTATGATGCTGGAAACTGGGTATGGAAATCAGCCATAGGTGGTGCTGGAAGCTGGGGTTCATTTACTGGGTCTAAAAAATTAGAAGCAAATATAACTTATAGAATGAAACTTGAAGTTAAGGATGCTAAAATGACTTTATCTATCGATGGTGAAGTTATTGGAAGTGCAACTTCAGATAAAATACCAACAGAAGCGGGTAAAATTGGTTTAGCAGGATGGTTTGGAAATAAAACAGTAACATTAGATGATGTTTTTGTAGAGGAATTAGTAGATACTAATGGAGAACAAACAGCTGGTGATATTCAAACTATTGAGTCAGATGTTATGACAGTTAAGTTAGATAGCAAATTCCCAAGAGTAGTTGAATATAATTGGAAATCTGATGATTCAACATTAGTTGGTCAAGAAGATATATATAACTATGTTAACATTAATGGTAAAGATTATGAGCCAGTTGTTGAAAGTGTAGTTGCTGATAATAAAGCTACCTATACTATGACAATTGATGAAATTGGTGTTACTTTGACAACAGTTATGTCTGTTGAGGATAATAAAGTTAGAATAGAAATCACTGATATAGAAGAAAATAGTAATTTCGTGGTTAAAAAGGTAAGTTTACCTAAGCATAGCTTTGCATCAGTTAGAGATGATAATGGTGGAGCAATTGCAGGAGTATTATCAACAGGAGCTTGGCATCAAATCACAGATGAAATGGCTAATGTTTCAGATATACAACCTTCTGAAAAGGCAAAAACGTATGCATTTATAAATGATAATGATTTTGCTATAACAATGAACAATAATGTCATTGAATATTCAAGTAGAATTCTTTTAAATACAGTAAATAGAAATGGTTATAAGAGTACAGGCATGGGAACAGGTACTTGGACTTATAGAGAAGAAATAGAAAATGGCGTAGGTTACTATAGCTATGAAGATAATTTATGGGCAGAAGCTTATATTACGAAGGATATGAATGATGATAACTCTGTAGATTGGCAAGATGCTGCTATTGAATATAGAAATAAAGTTGAAGCGCCAATGGGAGGAGAATATATTAAAGATAGTTTATCTTATATAGCATTCAACATTGGATATACTCAAAGTCCATTCTTAAGAACTTTAGATACTGTTAAGAAAATCTATAACTATACAGATGGATTTGGTCAAATGGTTCTTGAAAAAGGATATCAAGGTGAAGGTCATGATGATGTAATTCCTGACTACGGCGGACATATTGGTATAAGACAAGGTGGAGTTGAAGATTTCAACACATTAATTGAAGAAGGTGCTAAATATAACGCTAGATTTGGTGTTCATGTTAATGCAACAGAATATCAAAAGGATGCATTTGAATATCCAGAAGAAATAGTTAATGAAAATGCTCCAGGTTGGGGATGGCTTGATCAATCATATTATGTTAATCAAAGAGCAGATATAACTACTGGTGAATTATTTAGAAGATTAGATATGCTTAAAGATGATGTACCAAACCTAGGTTGGGTATATGTTGATGTTTATACAGGAAATGGATGGAATGCACATCAGCTTGGTGAAAAGTTAAATGATTTAGATTTCCAAGTTGCAACAGAATTCCATAGTCCACTTGAAGAACACGTAACATGGACTCACTGGGGAGCAGACCCTGCTTATCCAAACCAAGGAGGAACAAGTGAAATTTTAAGATTTGTAAGAAACTCTACTAAGGATGGTTTCTTATCTAATTCATTATTAAAGGGGAATAAGCACTTACTTGCAAATGGTTGGGGTAATCAACATGCTTTAGAAGGTACTAATGGTATGGATACATTCTATAATCAAGTATTACCTACTAAGTATATGCAACATTTTGATATTATGAAAATGACTGATGATGAAGTATTATTCAATGAAGATTTAAGAGCTGTAAGAGAAGGTGCAGACATTAATTACTATAAAGATGGTAAATTGGTTGCAACTACTCCAGAAAGTACAATTGGATCAACTGGTATGGGTAAAACTAATTTATTCTTAGAATGGAACTTCGATGAAGAACAAGATACTAAGATTTACCACTGGAATCCATTTGGAACTATTTCAACATGGGATGTACCAGATTCTTGGTCAGGATTATCTAACGTTCATGTTTATGAATTAACTGACTTAGGTAGAGTTGAAGTTGGAACTGTAGATATTGTTGATGGAAAAGTTACCTTAGATGTTGAACAAAATACTCCTTATATAATAACTCAAGGAGAAGTAGCTCAAGATAGAATAGATGATTGGGGTTATGGTTCATTAATTAAAGATCCAGGATTTGATGCTCAAGATTGGTCAATATGGAATAGAGAATCTTCTGAAGGAAATACAGACCACATAACATTTGTTAATGAAACTGTTCAAAGAAGAAAAGGTAATGATGTGGTTTCAATTGCAGATAAGCAAGGTAAAATAACTCAAAGCATAGAAGGGTTAGTACCAGGAAGAGCTTATTCAATTTCTGCATGGGTAAAAAATGATGGAGGAAGAGAAGTTACTTTAACTACTCATATAGGAGATACTACTGTAACTAATACTATGGATAGAGCATCTCAAACTAGACAAGGTGAAGGCGTTAAATATTTAGATGACAGATTTGCAAGAATGGAAGTTGAATTTACTGTACCAGCAGGTGTAACTACAGCTGATATTTCTTTAGAAGCTTTAGCCGGAAATGGTACTGTTTTAGTTGATGATTTTAGAATTTGGGAACATCCAGGAGAAACTAATAAAGAGGGATATGTATTCTATGAAGACTTTGAAAACGTAGATGAAGGTATTACACCATTCTTCTTAGCCCCAGGAAGAGGAACCTCTAATAGAACTCATTTAGCAGAAAGAGATTTACTTGGAAGACAAAAAATGACTTGGGTACTTGATGGTAGATTCTCATTAAAGACTAATCAACAATCAGGCGAAACTGGTCAAATGATTATAACTGATTCAACAACGTTTAAGTTAGAACCAAATAAAACTTATGAATTAGGATTTATTTATTCTTTAGCAAATGCAGCTCCAGGATATTCAATTAATGTTAAGTCTGTATCAGGTGGAACAGTATTAAACATTCCTTTAACTGCCACAGGTGTTGCATCAGGACAAAATACTAACATTAATAGTATAGCTGAGACATTTACTACAGGAGATAAGAGTGATTACTATTTATCTGTAGATAAAGGTTCAGGATATCAAGAGCTTATTTTAGATAATATTTATGTTACTGAAATAGATAATACTGTAACGAATCCAGTTATTGATAAAGTAAACTTAAGTTTATCAGTAAATGAATTAGAGGTAGGTGGAGAATTACCTTCATTTATAATGCTAGTTAATGGATTAATGAGTAATGGTTCTAAGGCTGATTTATCAAATGCTACAATTGAATATGTTATTGCTGATGAAGCTGTAGCTAAAATTATGGATGGTAAGTTGGTTGGAGTATCAGAAGGTACAACTACTGTAATAGCTAATTTAACTGTAGATGGAAAAACAGTTTCATCTAACTTTGTAAACATTAAAGTTGGAGAAAATGAAGTTCCTCCAGTAATTGAGGTTGATAAATCAGGATTACAAGTTATAGTTGACAAGGTAGGTACTTTAATCGAAAGTGACTATACAACTGAAAGTTGGGCTAATTTAACTAGCGCATTAGAAGCTGCAAATAATGTATTAGCTAGTACAGATGCAACTCAACAAGATGTTGACACTGCAAAGAATACATTAGAAGAAGCTATTAAGGCTTTAGAGAAAAAGCCAGTTACACCACCAGTAGATGTAATTAAGACTCATTTAGAGATAGCTGTAGAAATGGCTACTGAAGTAACTGATGCAGAACTTGAAAATATAGTTCCTGCAGTTGTCAATGAATTTAAAGCAGCCCTTGAGGAAGCTAAGAATTTATTAGCTAGTGATACATCAACTCAAGAAAAAGTAGATGCATCATTTGAAAGATTAAGTGAAGCAATGCAAATGCTAGAATTCAAGAAAGGTGATAAAGCTAATTTAATAAAATTATTAGAGAGAATTGAGGCTTTAGATTCAAGTAAGTATATAGCATCAACTTGGGATAAATTAGCTATAGCTTTAGAAGTATCAAATGGTATAGTTGCTGATGAAAATGCTATGGAAGCAGAAATTGTAGAATCTTATGAAACTTTATTAAAATCATTCTTAGAATTAAGATTAAAACCAAATAAGGATGCTTTAAATGATTTAATAAATAAAGCTGAAAATTTAGATAGTGCTAAATATACAGTAGCTAGCTTTAGAGCAGTTGAAAGAGGATTAGAAGAAGCAAATAGAGTATTTGCAAATGAAGATGCAACTAAAGAAGAAGTAGGAAAGGCCGAGGCTAACTTAAGAACTGCTATTAGTTCATTACAATCTAATGCTGGAAGTAGTAATTCAGGAAATAATGCTTCAAGCAACAATAGTTCAAATAATATAGTAAGCAATAGCAATTCTAATAAAGTAGTTAGTAATTCAAGTGATAGTGGGAATTCATCTGCTAATGGTAAATTACCACAAACAGGTGGAAGATCAGCAGCTGCAGTAGGGGTATTTGGTACTATATTAGCTGTAGTAGGTGCTGTATTCTCTAGAAAGAAAAAATAACGATTTAATAATATTTCTAAGATTAAAACTCAGATAATTAAAAATAAGAGAATTGAAGACTAAAATATAAATTAGTTTTCAATTCTCTTTAATCATTTTATTTATTAATATTACCAATTACCAGAGGAACCTCCACCATTTGATGAACCACCTCCGAAGTTGCCAAATCCACCGCCAGAATTTGAGTTTCCGCCACCGAATCCACCACCACCACCTCTTCTTCCACCAAAGAAATCATTCCAAAATAGTAGTTGAAGTAATGATGATATAATCCTACCTTTATTAAAAAATAAATCAAAAAATATAAGTATAAAAAAAGCTACTCCAATAAAACCAAATTCTTTATTATTTGAAGTTTTAGAATTAGTAGTATTAGATACAGACGAATCATATGATTTATCTAATGTAATTCCATACTCAGTTGCAATATAGTCACATAAGCTAGCGTAAGAATTTAAAATACCTTCTTCATAATTACCTTGTTTAAATTCAGGCTTAGCTATTGAATCCATTATTCTATTGCTAAGAGCATCTGGAATAGCTCCTTCAAGGCCACGACCAACTTCAACTCTGAAGGTTCTATCGTTTATAGCAACTAGTAGTAATAATCCATTATCTTTGTCACTTTGACCTATTCCCCAGTTTCTAAAAAGTTTATTACAATAGTCTTCGATAGGAATATTATTAGTAGAATTAATTACGACTACAACAGCTTGGGCTGTAGTTTTATCTTCTAATTCTTTACCTATTGAAACTATTTTTTCTTTATATGAATCACTTATTATATTTGCATAGTCATTAACATATTTTAAGTTTGTAGGAGATGGAAAAGCATCATTAGCTTTAGTAATAAAAGATGCACTACATAAAATAATTAAGAGAATAGAAAAAAATAATTTGAACTTATTTTTAATATATTTCATATTTAACTAGAAAAATCAACTTCAGGAACATTTTGTGCATCTTGGTTTGCTTTATATAAAGGTTTTTCCTTAAAATTAAATATTGAAGCTACAATATTTGTAGGAAAACTTTTTCTCTTTGTGTTATATTCAGTAACAGCAGTGTTATAATCTTGTCTTGCAATAGCTATTCTATTTTCAGTTCCTTCTAATTGAACACTTAAATCAATGAAGTTTTGATTAGATTTTAAATCAGGATAATTTTCAACAACAACTAGTAATCTTGAAAGTGCATTACTTAACTCATTATCTGCATTAGCTTGATCATTAACATTAGTTGCACCAGCTAACTTACTACGTGCATTAGCTATATCTGTAAATATATCTTTTTCTTGTGAAGCATATCCTTTAACTGTATTAACTAAATTAGGAATCAAATCTGAACGCCTTTGAAGTTGGGTATCTATATTGGATTCAGAAATATCTACTGCTTGTTCAAGAGTAACTAAATTATTATAACTTGAGATTGTAGGAATAGCTATAATGATTAATATTACAGCAATTACGATTAATGTCTTAACCCATGATTTCATAATTTCATCTCCTTTCATTATGTTATTATTTGCATAAATTTAATTAGTATGAATTATATCCACATTACAAAGATCTAATCTATAAAATATTTAATTATACTTGAAAAAGCACAATGAGAATTATATAAGTTATAATATAACTTATTATGGAATTATTTATTCAGTATAGGAGTCAAAGAAATATAGATGAATGAAAAAGAAAAAATATTACTTGAACTTAAGAAATTAACAAAGAATAGACAGTGTTACCTAATAAAAGAAAAGTTAAATAATATTGATAAAAAAATAAAGGGTATAGTTTTTGAAGAATATTTAGAATTTTTATTTGAAGGAAATGGTTTTATAGCAACTATAAAAGGTGGAGCATATGATGGGGGAGCAGACATACTTTTATCTAGGCCCAATAATCCCAATAAAATTATTTGGATTGTTCAAGCAAAAAATATATTAAACCCTTTAGGAAATCATATTATAAGAGAAGAATTAAAAAAATTTGAAGAAGAAGCAAGTAGAAAATATAATTGTAATTATTTTATGATAATATCTGTAAATGGTTATGTAGAAAAAATAAATATATTTAATAAGACTAATATGTCATTAGAGAGTTTTGATTATATTGAAGAGTTAATAAATAATTATAGTGACAATATAGATGAAGTTATTTTGTTACCAGATTTAAGACCACATAATCGATATACATATAAGGAGATAAAAGCAGTATTCGAAAAAAATAATAGAGTTGCAGTACCAAATGCAACTGGTACTGGAAAAAGTTATATTATACTTCAATTACTTTTTGATTATATAAAAGAAGATAAAATAATTTTAGCTCCAACTAATGAAATATTAGATAGATTAAAGAAATTAGCTCCATGGAGTGTGAAAAAATGCAAATTTTATACTTATAGTAAATTTTCATCTTTATATTTTAAGGGAAAATTAAATGATTTAAAAATTAAGTTAATTGTATTAGATGAATTACATAGAGCAGGAGCAGAAAAGTGGGGACAAGCAGTTAAGTATATTTTAAATGAAAATAAAGAAGCAAAGGTTGTTGGGTTATCTGCTACACCTATTAGATTTCTAGATGATAATAGAGATATGATAAAAGAATTACTTCATGGTAATTCAACGACGCCTTTAGGATTATCAGATGCAATCGTTAGAAGAATACTTCCAATGCCAGTCTATGTTTCTGCCATGTATAACTTAGATATTGAAATAGATAAGAAGTTGAAGTTAATGAAGAAGCTTAATATTTCAAAAAGTGATAAGGAAGAATATATAAATGAGTTAAATTTATATAAAAAACTATGGGAGAGAGAAAACAATATAGAAAATATTATAAAGAAACATCTACCTAAGGGAAAAAGGTTAAAGTTTATAGTTTTTTGTGAAAATAATAAGCATTTAAAAGAAATGAAAGAGGTAGTAGTTCAGTGGTTTGAAAATATTTTATCTTGTGAAAAGAAAGTAAGTTGTTATACTGTAACGTCTGAAAAGTCTAATAGCAAAGAAATTTTGGAAGCTTTTGAAAGAGTTAATGATGAAAATCAAGTAAAACTTCTTTTCGCAATAAGCAAACTTAATGAAGGAATACATATAAAAGACATTAGCGGAATTATTATGCTTAGAAACACTAAATCACCAAGTATATATTATCAACAATTAGGAAGATGTCTAAGTAGTGATTATGAGGGGGATAGTCCTGTTGTATTTGATTTTGTAGATAATATAGATAATTTGGAATTGATTAATTTTAGAAAAAAGTTGGAAGTATCAACTTCTATTAATAATATCTATAGACATCAACTAGGACTTGAAGATTATAATATAAGATTTTCTTTATATGAGGAACATTAAAATATTATATATGAGCTTAAGAATATTGAAAGAAAAATAACTTATAACTGGGAAAAATCATTTGAAAGTTTACTTAAATTTAAAGAGGTTAATAACCATTTAAATGTTCCAAAAAATTTAGAGTATTCAAGGTTATATAGTTGGGTTAATCTTCAAAGAACGCTTTATAAAAAACAAATATTAGGGGAAGAGTTTGTAGAGAAGTTAAATTCAATAGGATTTATTTGGGATATTAATTTTTATAATTGGAAGGAAAATTATAAAAAATATGAAGAATTAATAGCTAATTCTGATTATAAAGAAATTTATTACTACAAAATAATTGATGATAATTATTTTATACCTATATATAAATATGAATCACTTAATTCTTATTATGAAAATAACTCATTAGTTCCGGAAAAAGATTTTATAATAAGATGGATGGATAAGCAGATAAAAGAATTTATATCAGGAAATTTAGAAGAAAAAAGGACACGAATATTAATTAGAGAATTTAGGGAAATATCAAGATTTGAAGAAAATAAATGGATTAGTAGTATTTGTAATATAATGAAATTCTATAGATTTGTTAAAAAAGATTATGGTATAGATTGTTATTTAAAAAGGGTGGCTCCAGATAAAAGTAATTTAATTAAATCTTTAGAGTTAATATACTCAAGAAAAAATATAATAGAAAAGACTGTAGAAAAGAATTTGCCTGCTACTTGTAAAAGTCTAAATTTTAAATATGAAAATGATGAATGGAATAGTATGGCATTTATAGTTAATCTAATACAAGATAGAAGTTTTGATGAATTAAAAGATGAATTCATTGATGAACTAAATAGTATATATTTTAAGGATATTATAGATATGTATGAGAGTAATAGAAGATGATTATTAGCAAATATAATAAATTCTAATGTTAGATTAAGTAATGTTTTAACTCTAAGAAATAAATATTTTTATTTAAAATATATTGACTCTTTTGTTACACAAGAGTTTATAATGTGTAAGGATAAAAAATAGAAGAAGGTGGTATTGTTGAAGAAGGAATTTTTTAAATATGCTATTCCATCAGCATTAGCAATGTTTATTTCCTCATTATATACAGTAATTGATGGTATATTTGTTGGACAAGGTGTTGGAGATTCAGCATTAGCGGCTGTAAATATAGTATTACCATTTACAGTAATGCTATTTGGACTAGCATCTATGTTTGCAATAGGTGGAGGAGCATTAGTTTCTAAAAATATTGGAGCTAATAAGGTAAATAAAGCAGTAAATATTTTTAGACAGGTTTTTAAGTCGCTTTTAATATTTAGTTTAATAATTAGTTTAATTTGTATTATTTTTACTAAGCAAATAGTAAGTCTTTTAGGAGCAACAGAAATTTTAAAACCATTAGCTGTTGATTATTTAAGGTTTTATGCATTATTTTGCATTCCTAATTTAATAGGAATAGTACTTAATAGTTTTGTAAGAAATGATGGTAGACCAAAGCTTGCAATGATATCTACAATAAGTGGTGCAATAACTAATATAGCATTGGATTATATTTTTATTTTTAAATTAGGAATGGGAATAAAGGGAGCAGCTATTGCAACTGGTTTAGGACAAATAATAACTGTTACTATAATATTGCCACATTTCTTGATGAAAAAAGGATATTTATCATTTGGAAATGTAAAATTATCAATTGATACAATAAAAGAATTTTGTACTATAGGATTTCCATCATTTTTTGCACAAGGTAGTTATTCTATAATAGTGTTACTTCATAATATAGCATTAGTAAATTATGTAGGAGAAATAGGAGTATCAGCATATAGTATATTAAATTATTTAACTACTAATATATATATGGTGCTTTATGGAATAACTTTAGGAGTTCAACCGCTTGTAAGTTATAACTATGGAAGAAAAGATAGTAAAAAGATGTTAGGTTTCTTTAAAATAACAAATGTTTCAAATATATTAATAACTACATTTTTTGTAGTTATAAGTTTTGTTTTTGGGCCAATGCTAATATCAATATTTACAAATGATATGTATATATCACAATTGTCATATGATGCTTTAAAAATAGCATGTTTAAGTTATTATGCAGTAGGATTAAATCTAAATACTCTTGTATATTATCAAGCAATTGAAACACCTAAATATTCAAATTTAAGTTGTTTATTAAGATCAGTGGTGTATTTACCAATATGTTTATTTGTACTTGGAAGAATGTTTGGAGTAACTGGAATATGGGCAAGTGCTATTGTATCAGAAAGTTTAACTTTTATCACAATTAAATTACTTGCAGATATAAAGACATCTACTGCAAAGGTAGTTAATGCTTAATAAAGAGTTTAAATAAGAAATATATATTATAAAACTAGGCTTATTCATAAATGCTTAAAAGGTGTTTATGAGTAAGCCTAATTTTGATTTCAATAAATTATTAAAGTATAAGTTATTAATGTATAATAAGGAATATAAGTATGTATTTAATAATTGGGAGAGAAATATATTATGAAAACAAAATATTCAATTGGAAAAGTAGCCAAAATACATAATATGACCATAGAGTCTTTAAGACATTATGATAGAGTAGGGTTACTTAAGCCATCATATATAAATGAGGATACTGGATATAGATATTATAGTGCAAAAGACTTTGTAATACTTGATTTAATAAAGCAATGCAAATCTATGGGACTATCTCTAGATGAAATAAAAATAATAATAGAAAATTATACTTCTTTAGAATCGGTATTAGATGTTATAGGAAAGCAAAAGAACATTATTGATACAAAAATAAATGAATTAAATAGAATAAAAGATAATATTAATTTTTTAGAGGAACGAATAAAAAAAACTTTGGAAGAAGGCTTAAATAGAATTTTTATTAAAGAATATAGTGAAAGAGAATTTGTTAAATACAACAATACTAATAGATTTACAGAAGAATTTGAGGTGAATTTAAGTAAGGCGTTAGCAGAAGTTGAAAAGGATAATTCATATTTTAATAAAGAATTAGCATTTATTATTGATCATAATGAATTTATAAAAAATAATAAAATAATTTATAAAAATATGATGCTTAGTTTTTCTAAAAATGTTGATTTTAAAGGTGATGAAAAAATAGTAATTCCAGCAGGAAAATATTTAACTTTAAACTTTGATGATGATTATAATGAAAGTAAAAAATATTATAATATTATTTTTTCATACATAAAAGAAAATGATATTAAAGTAATTGGTGATTTTTATGAAATTTATATTATTACAAGAGTAGGTAGTGATGGTAGGGAGAAATCTTTAGGAAAGCTTCAAATACGCATAGATAATTAAATAAAAAGTTATAAAAAGTCCACAATATAGATAAGATATTAATAAATGGAGGATAAATTAAAATGAAAAAGTTATTTTTTTTAGTACTGATTATAAGTTTAATGAAAATAAGTATTTGCAAGGCAGACACAATTAATCCTGAAGAAATAAATGATTATGATTTAGTTAGACATTACTATTATAATTCAGATTATGAAAATCCCTATAGCTATTATTATGATTATAAAAAAGGTGGCTTTATAGATTATGAAAATAAATATAAAGATAATCATATATATAAAAATAATTTAGATAATCATAAAAAGCATAAGGACAACTTTTATGATAATTATTATAAGGATTACTATAATAATTATTATGATTTCAACTATTATGATTATTATTATGATTATTTACAGCATAATTACTATATGGATTAAATTTATATTATATTTATTATGAATAAATATTGAATAATGTGGAATATTTATTCAATATTTATTTTATTTTAATATGGCACAAAAATGAAAAATTAAAAATAGAGTGATAGATGTAAAGGGGAATTATTGATGAAATATTAAAAAAGAGGGTGTTGTATTAATAAAAGGTTATTAAATAGCAAATAAATCTGTAGACAAATGTCGAAAAAAGATGTATATATATTATATAAACATATGATGGAGGGAAAGAAATGGTATTAATAGGAATTTTAATAGTAATTATAGGATTTGCATTAAAACTTGATAGTATTGCAGTAATAATAATATCTGGACTTGTAACAGGTTTTGCAGCAAATATGGATTTAAATGAAATATTAACAATACTAGGACAAACTTTTGTTAATCAAAGATTAATAACAATTTTTATATTAACGTTACCTGTAATAGGTATATCAGAAAGATATGGTTTAAAAGAAAAAGCAGTTTCATTAATAAAGCAAGTAAAAAATCTTTCAACAGGAAAGCTTTTAACACTTTATTGTTTAATAAGACAAATTGCTGGAGCTATGTCATTAAGAATAAGTGGACATCCTCAATTTGTTAGACCTTTAATAAATCCAATGGCTCAAGGAGCAGCAATAAGTAAGTATGGAAAATTAGATAAAAAAACAGAAGCTAAAATTAAAGCAGCAGCAGCTTCTATGGATAACTACGGTAATTTCTATGGGCAAAACTTATTCCTAGCTAGTTCAGGAGTTTTATTAATTTCTAATACATTAAGTGAATTAGGATATGCAACAACAGGATTAGATATTGCAAAGGCATCGATTCCAGTAGCGATAATTGCATTTGTATTAGTATTAGTTCAAAATATTTTACTGGACAAGCAGTTAGAAAGACAATTTGGCAAAAAGAATAAATAGTCACTAAGGAGGAAAAAAGTATGGATTTTGCAGCAATTTCTAATACATTATTAGAGATTTTCTACATAATAATTGGAATTATGATGTTAAATACAGCTGTATTAACATTAAAAGATAAAAATCATAAGGCTAAAATAGGAACAGCATTATTTTGGGCTTTACTTGGAATAATATTTATATTTGGACCATCAATACCACCAGCACTAGTTGGTGCAACATTAGTAGTTATAGCAGTACTTACTTTAACTAAGCAAGTTAAACCAGGAACTGTTAAAGCGTTAGATGAAAAATTTGGGGAAGAGCAAGCTGAAAAGTTAGGGCTTAAGGTATTTGTACCATCATTAATTATAGCTTTAGCAGCATTAGGTATTGCACAATTTACACCAATTTCAGGAACAGCAGCTATAGGTGTAGCGGCAGTTATTGCAGTAATAGTTACATTTATTATTACTAAAGCAAAACCAAGAGTATTAGTTGAAGAATCAGATAGAATGCTTCAATCAGTAGGATCAGTTAGTATATTACCACAATTATTAGCAGCGCTTGGAGCGTTATTTACAGCAGCAGGAGTTGGAGATGTAATTTCTTCAGGAATATCAAGTGTATTACCACAAGGGAATATATTCATAGGAGTTACTGCTTATTGTGTAGGAATGGCATTATTTACAATGATAATGGGAAATGCTTTTGCAGCATTCTCTGTAATAACAGTTGGTATAGGTATACCATTTGTATTTGCACAAGGAGCTAATGTTGCAATCGCAGGAGCTTTAGCATTAACAGCAGGTTACTGTGGAACATTATTAACTCCAATGGCAGCTAACTTTAACATAATGCCAGCAGCGTTACTTGAAATTGAAGATAAAAATTCAATAATCAAGCACCAAGCACCAGTAGCATTAATTTTATTAGCAATACATATTGTTTTAATGTATTTCTTAGCATTTTAATTAAAAAATAAATTTAATATGTTATAATGTATATGAGGTATTTTCTAAAGATTTTATGCTTTAGGGAATATCTCATAATTCGTCAGGTAGAGATTAATTAAATTTTACCAAGGAAGAAAAAGTGAAAAGGGAGAAGATAGAGATGAAAGTTTTAATAACAGGATTTGATCCATTTGGAGGAGAAGCAATTAATCCAGCACTAGAAGCAGTTAAATTATTACCAAATACTATTTCAGGAGCTGAAGTAATTAAGCTTGAAATACCAACAGTATTTAGAAAATCTTTAGCTAAAATTGAAGAAGCTATAGAAGAACATAATCCTGATATAGTAATTTCTGTAGGACAAGCTGGAGGAAGATTTGGAATAACTCCAGAAAGGGTTGCAATAAACTTAGATGATGCAAGAATTGAAGATAATGAAGGAAATCAACCGTTAGATATCACTATTTATGAAGATGGAGCACCAGCATATTTTTCTAACCTACCAATAAAGGCTATGGTTAATGAAATGAAGAGTAATGGAATTCCAGCATCAGTTTCAAATACGGCAGGAACTTTTGTATGTAACCATGTTATGTATGGTGTATTATACTTAGTAGATAAGAAATATCCAAATATAAGAGCAGGATTTATACACGTTCCATACATCCCATCACAAGTAGTTGATAAACCAGAAAAGCCATCAATGAGCACAATTGATATCTCAAAAGGGCTAGAATTATCAATAAAAGCAGCAGTAGAAAATTCAGAAGATATTAAAGCTGTTGGTGGAGCTATTTGCTAAGATGTTAGAACCAATACAACCAAAGAAGATATTTGTTTATGGTAGCTTAAGAACAGGTTTTTTTAACTACGATAAATATTTGATGGGAAAAGTATCAGACTCTAAAATTGGAAAAGTTAAAGGAAAGTTATATCATATGCCTCATAAGGGATATCCAGCATTGATGGAAGGTGATGATGAGGTATTTGGAGAAGTAATGACTTTAAATGATTTTGAAAGTGTAATGATTCCTATGGATAAAATGGAGAATTACTATGGGGTTAATGATAGTAGAAATGAATATAATAGAATAGTAATGGATGTTGAGCTTTTAGATGGAAGTATTGAAAGTTGTTATGTTTATTATTATGCTATGAATGATGAAGCTATTTTCAATAAAAATAGCATTTACATAAAGAATGGTGATTGGAAAAACTATATGTTAAAACAAACATCATAATATAAACTTTCTCAAGAGATTGGAATTATTTCTATTCTTTTGAGGAAGTTTTTTTCATATTTGACAAAGAAAAATATTAGGAATAAACTTATGATAAATAAATATAAAAAGAGTTTATAAAATGAGGTGAAATAAATGGGAAACTGTAATACATGTCCAAGTCATGGTTCATGTGGAAAAGATGAAACGCAATGTGGAATTGAAAATAATGAGCAAAATAAAATAAAGAATATAATAGCTGTAATGAGTGGTAAAGGTGGAGTAGGTAAATCTACTATGTCAGTTATGATAGCTAGACAATTAGCTCAAAGAGGATATAGAGTTGGTATATTAGATGCAGATATAACAGGACCAAGTATACCAAGATTACTTCATATAGAAGAAGAGAGAGCAAGAGGAACAGAAACACTTATTTATCCTGTTGAAAGCAGTGAAGGAATTAAGGTGATGTCTTTAAATCTTGTTGTTGAAAAAGAAGATGAGGCAGTTATTTGGAGAGGACCAGCTATAGTAAGTGTAGTTAAGCAATTTTGGACTGGAGTATATTGGGGTGAGTTAGATTATCTAATAATTGATATGCCACCAGGTACTGGCGATGTTCCTTTAACTGTTATGCAAACTATTCCTATAAAAGGAGTAGTAATGGTGTCTATTCCTCAAGATATGATATCTATGATAGTTTCTAAATCAATTAATATGGCAAGAAAAATGAATATAGATATATTTGGGGTAATTGAAAACATGAGTTATATTAAATGTCCAGATTGCGATAAAACTATTAAATTATTTAATGGTGAAAATACAGAAAAATTCTTAAATGATATGAAGGTAGATCTATTAGGAGAACTACCAATGCATAGAGCAATTACTAATTATGGAGATTTAGATCATATTGAAGAAGAGGAAGAGATAGCAGAGCTTTTTGATCCTATAGTTGAAAAGATAATAGCTAAATCAAAGAAAAAATTAATATTATAAAGTTATTTATTAATATATAGTAATAAAAATATTTTTTATTAAATAAATAGCACCTAGTAAGAAGATTTAAACTTGCTAGGTGTTATTTATTTATGATGTATAAAAATAATTGATAGATTATAGTTTTAGTACAGAATATTTATTTAAATATTAGTGTGGAATAATAAAAAGCTAAGTTTCATATCATATAACCTAAATAGTTAGACATATATTTAATTAAGTTGTTAAAAATATAGATAATATTAATAAATTATATAAAAGGAGAAGATGATATGAAGATTTTTATAGATACGGCAAATATTGAACAAATAAAAAAGGCAAATGATATGGGATTAATTGATGGTGTTACAACAAATCCATCGCTAGTTGCAAAAGAAAATAGAGAAATGGTAGATATAATTACAGAAATAAGTACCATTGTAGATGGACCAATAAGTGCTGAAGTTATGAGCTTAGATACTAAAGGAATGATTGAAGAAGCTAGAAAATTATCAAAAATAAATAAAAATATTGTAATTAAAATTCCAATGACATTAGAAGGGTTAAATGCAGTTAGAACTCTTTCAAGAGAAGGAATAAAAACTAATGTTACATTAATTTTTAGTGTTCATCAAGGTGTTTTAGCTTCTAAGGCTGGTGCCACATATATAAGTCCTTTTGTTGGAAGGCTTGATGATATTGGACTTAATGGAATGGATTTAATTAAAAATTTAATTATAGCTAAAAAAAATTACGGGTTTAATACAGAGATAATTGCTGCCAGCATAAGAACTAAAGAGCATATCTTAGAGTGTATTTTATCAGGAGTAGATATTGCAACAATACCTTATTCGCAAATAGAAGCCATGGCAAAACATCCATTAACAGATGCAGGAATAGAAAAGTTTATAAAGGATTATAGCAAAATTAACAAATAAGTTAGTTGACTTAGATAATTTAATTGCAAATATAGAATAGTAAAAATAAATAGTATAGGTAAACATAGTTTAATAAAATAATAGAGGTTGTATCAAAATCAAAATAGAGATAAAATACTTAGAAATATAAGAAGTGTTACTCATTAGCACTATTTTAAAAAATAGACTAGTTTTGATACAACCATTTTTGTTGACATGTAATATTAAAATTTATGTAATATGAAGTTTAGTGTAAAATTAAGTTTTACTCTAGACAGCATTATGAGATTCACTATGTTTAATTTCACGTTCTAATATAAAAGTCATTAATGCTCTTAATAAGAATAAAGAAGCTAAAATTACTAATTCATCAAGTGTTTTAACTAAAACTGTTTTTAAAATTTCAGCCGCAAGTTTAAATTCAAGTGCGGTTATCATTGAATTTGCAAATTCATATTTAAGAGAATAGCCTTCTCTACCAAATTTAGATTTTACATAGTGATAAAAAGCTTTAAAAGCGCCTACTGTTAATACAATAACTCCCATTAACTCAAATATATGAATTAGGATAGGTAGTATTGTAGTAAAAATTTTTTCTAACATTTTATTACCCCGCTATTATATAGTATATTTATATTTTAGAAATATAAATATACTATAATAATAATAGGACAAGTTTTCAATAATAAATGGATTAATGACTAAAATTTTCACCAAGAACTTTATCATAAGTTATTAAATCTAAAGTTTCATTTCTAGAATTATTGCTTTGAATACTTGGTGAATAAAGAGGGCATTCATTCATTAAGCTTTTCATTAATTCTAATAAAGGTGTATTTTTACCGTTAATTAAATCTGTTATTATATATGGAATATAAAATGCAGAAATAGTATCTATATCTGTATTAATAATATTGTTATCGTAATTATTCCAAATAATATATTTTTGAGTATAAATCAAATCAGCATTAAGATTATTTAAACCAAGCCTGTCATACACGTCATCATCAGGAGTAAAGAATGGAAAGTGGTCGCCAACAAAGACAAGAATAACATCTTCATCAAAATCCTTTAGCCAATTTGTAAATTCTCGTAATTCAGTGCTAGTCTCTTTAATTCCATCTAAATAGTATGATAATTGATCAGAATTATCACTTGTTTCACTATAATAGGGCTGATGATTTTGCATTGTTGTAGTAAATATATAGCTTGGACTAGAGTTTGTTTGTAAAACCGATTTAATTTGCTCAAATACACTTTTATCAGAAATATATCTTCTAAAGTTTTCAGTTTCAACAGTCATATTATCATCAAAATATAAATTATCAAATCCATATTCAGCATATAACGTATCTCTATCATAAAAAGTTTTACTAAAAGGATGAATATAAGTTGTATTATATCCTAAGCTCTTAAAATAACTTGGAAATGTGTCTATAGTATCTTGTTTTTTTAATAAATTTTGTGGTACTGATGGAGTATTAAGTGCGAATGTAGGTAACCCAAATAAAAGTTCAAATTCTGTTCTAGTGGTATATCCTCCAAAGGTTGGAACCACACAATTACCAACGTAGCCTTCATTTCCAACTTCATCAAAAGCACTATAAATTTCTGGATCTATATTTAATGAATCAAAAACTCTAAAATCACTAAAAGATTCAGACATTATAAATATAACATTTGGATTATTAGACTCATAACTATTAGTAGAATCAGAATTAGTATTTTTATTAATTATAGAATTAATAGTATTTTCGCTATAATTTTCAGGCATTTCTACTTCATCTAGTAAGTTTTCAGTAGTGGTTTTTGTTAAATAAGGTAAAAAACCAATATCATTAAATTGCTCATTACTTTCCAATATGTTTGTAGCAGTTGAATTTTCTATTTCAAATACAGAAAAAACATTAGCCGAAAGTGAGGTTGTAAATATAATAGTTACTAGTATTGCAATTAAAGCACTACCGCAAAGTCGTTTTTTTAATGAAAAATTAATAGAAAAATTAAATTTATAAGTTATAAAAATATATATAGCTAACAATAATAAGTTTATCACTAATGGATAAGTTATTTTTAGTGAGGCGAATTTACCCACATCACTTAAATTTTTTGTCATTAGTAAATCGCTTATAACTAAATGACTTCCACTAGTTTTATATTTAAAATATTCAACACAAGATAAAATATAAAATATGATTCCGTGAATAGATATTGCCAAGTAAGATTTTTTAAAAATAAATAAAACTATAACTAATAAAATGGACATTATAAGTATATTAAAAAGAAAAATATTAGGTTTAGTTAATAAAAAGTTTAATGTACTAATAAAATTTTGGCAAATATTATATTCAAGCAGTACTGATATAAAAATTGGATAAAATAAAATTAATAAATATTTATATTTATTTGTTAAATTTAACTTCATTTGTTTTATGACTCCTTAAAAATTTATAAAATTTATAAGTTTATTATATACTTAAAAGTATTTTTTTGTATGTATTTTAAGAGAATATTAAAGTAATTTTAATAAAATTTGTAATTAAATAAGTGAGTATGAAAAAATACCAATAAACCCCATGAGTTTAACTGTATGAATAAAAGTAACATTTTATAGATTAGATAATATAATTTATCTTTTATAACTGTAATAAACCTTAAGCTAAGGAGGAAAAATAAAAAAGAACTTATTTTTATAAAAAGAAGGAGTGTAGTATATGTTTGGTATACCGTTTATTGAATGGGTAGGATATGCAGCGTCAATAATGATTGCTATATCACTTATTATGACAGATATGGTTAAATTAAGAATAATAAATTCTATTGGGTGTGTATTATTTGCTATATATGGATTTGTTGTAAAGGCTTATCCAGTTGGAATAATAAATACATTTATTTTTATTGTAAATATGTATTATTTATATAAAGCTTATAACAATAAATAAATTTAAAAGTATTTGTAATAAAACAAAAAATATATACTTTAATAATGAGGCAATTTATAAACTAGTATTTACAAAAAAAATTTTAAATATATAATATACATAGTAAATAAAGTGTAGAGGAGAGATTGCTATGAATATGTCATTAGAAAAGTATATAGAAAATATTATTACTTGGGCAAGCACTAAAGGTATAAAGCTAATAATAGGAATACTAATGCTTTATATTGGATGGAAAATTGTTAATAAATTAGTAAAGATAATGAATAGAACTTTGCAAAGAAGAAATGTTGATGCAACCTTAAGTTCATTCTTAGACACTTTTGTTGAAATTGCTTTAAAGATAATTGTTGTAGTTATTTTTATGGGTTATGTAGGAATAGACACGGCAGGAATTGCAGCATTGGTAGCTTCTGCAGGGGTTGCTATAGGTTTAGCTTTACAAGGAAGCCTTTCAAACTTTGCTGGTGGAGTAATAATATTATTAATAAGACCTTTTAATGTTGGTGATTATGTTGAAGGATCAGGTCATTCAGGAACTATTGAAAAGATAGGAATATTCTATACTCATATGACTACTGTAGATAATAAATTGATACTTATTCCAAATGGGAATTTAGCAAATGGAAGTATAGTAAATTATTCGGCTAAGGAATTAAGAAGAGTTGATTTAACTTTTGGTGTTGGATATGAAGAAGATATAATTAAAGTTAAAAGAGTTTTAAGCAATATAATAGAAGCCCATGAGTCTATATTAAAAACACCAGAACCTTTTATAGCTCTTTCTGCTCATGGTGATAGTGCTGTAAATTTTGTTGTAAGAGTTTGGTGTAATAATAAGGATTATTGGAAGATTTATTTTGATTTATTAGAACAAGTTAAATTAAAATTTGATGAAGAGAATATTAGTATTCCATATCCTCAAATGGATTTACATATAAAAAGAAATATATTAAGTGAATAACAAATAAAGAGGCTGTTTTAAAGTTTTACTTATGTTTAGTGAATTTATGAAATAAGTTTAAGTGTTTTATAATTTGGACATAATGTTTAATTTTAAAATAGCCTCTTATATAATTTTATCTATTATTAAAAGACAATAGTAGTGTATAATATTTAAGAGTCAATAATTAAATTTTATATAAGGAAAAGGAGAAAAGAAGATGGGGAGCTTAATGGATGAAATCATGGGATTATATGATTCTATGAAAAATGATTTTGCAGAAGAAAGAAAGAAAAAAAGAAACTTTAAAAATATTAGAACTTACTTTGATATGGAAGAAAGTGATGGATACACAATAGATGACCAAACTTGGGATGATTTCAATATGAATGATTTATTTAGTAAGTTAGATAGAACTTATAGTAGTGTTGGTGAATCTATTTTATATAAAATTCTAAGAAATCCTCTTCATAATAGAAAGAAGCTTAAGGAAAGAGATGAATTTATAGAAGGTTTAAGAAAAGATAGTGATTTAAGAACTAAATTACAAATGATCTATTTTAGATTAGGTTACGATAAAAAAAATACATTTTTAGATATGATAATGGAATCTCTAGAAGAGAATAAAATGAAATATTATATGTATATATTTTTTGGAAGAGTTGCAACTATTGGTACTTTAGTAGCGTCAATTTTATTTAATGAGCCTAAGTTACTTTTAGCAACATTTATTTTAATCTGGGTAAATGTTTTTATTAATGATAAAGAAAGAAAAAATGTTAAATCACAAGGATTATTATATTTAAGAAATATTATAGTTTCTGCCAAGAAGATTCAAAAGATAAAAAATCCAATGATTAAAGAGTATAATGAAAAAATTACAGAGATATTAAAAGAACTTAAAAGTTTAGATAAAGCAACTAAACCAATTGAAATTGCTAATGCTGGTGGTGGTGCATTAGAAGTTTTTACTATTCCATTTTTATTAGAGGAAACAGCATTTTATAAAATAGCAAGCTTATTAGAAGAGAAAAGAGAATACATATTAGATTTGTATTACTTATTAGGTGAATTAGAAAGTTATATTTCTATAGCTTCCTATAAAGAACAATTAAAAGGAAATTATAGTAAGCCAAATTTTGTAGATGATATAAATATTAATATTGTTGAAGGTGTACATCCATTAGTAAATAATGCAGTACCTAATTCTATTAATTTCTCAAAAAGAGGAATAGTTTTAACTGGAACAAATATGTCAGGTAAATCAACATTTTTAAGAATGATTGGACTTAATATGATTTTAGCTCAAACATTTAATTTTACATTAACTAAAAAATATGAAGCATGCTTCTTTAATATAGTATCATCTATAAGTCCAAGTGATGATGTAACGGCAGGAAAGAGCTATTACATGGCAGAAGCAGAAGCATTACTTAGAATAATAAATGCTCTTGATTTAGAATTGCCAGTATTCTGTCCAATTGATGAAATATTTAGAGGAACAAACCCTATAGAAAGAATATCGTCATCAGCAGAAATATTAACTTATATTAATAGCAAAAAAAGTATATCTATAGTAGCAACTCATGATAGAGAACTTACTGAAATATTGAAAGAAAATTATGATTTCTTCTATTTTAGTGAAAAGGTAGATAGTAAAGGCTTAAATTTTGATTATAAGCTTAAAAAAGGAGTATCAAAAACTCGTAATGCAATAAAATTATTAGATCATATTGGATATCCTAAAGAGATAATTAAAAAGTCATATAATAGGGCTGAAACTTTAGAAAAATATATGTAAAAACGTTTGCCTAAAAAATAAGAAATAAGTAATAATATGTAGATAAAAAATGTGTTTAAAATTTCAATAATACCTATTTTTTGAAAAAAACAGTTGTATAATTAATTTAGGGAAATATTGGAGGTATGGGTATTATGAAATTAAGAAAAAAGGTCACAGTTTTATTTGTATTAAGCTTTTGCATAGTTTTTATGGCTTTTATAGTACATGGTTATAATATTCAAGCTAAAAAAAATGAATATATAGATAGTATTAAAAAGTATATTGTAATAGGTGATTCAATATCAGAAGATACAGATGATGTATTTAATATAAATTATAATAATTTAATATATAAATTCTTAAAATCTTTAAATAGTAATTTAGAGTATGAAAATTTAAGTACAACTAATACAGATATAAATGATTTAAATAGAAGTGTTAATGAAAATAAGGATAAGATACGACAAGCTGATTTAATAGTATTAAATATGGGGGAAGAAATTATTATAAATTCCATTAATGATAATTTAAAGAATAAAGAAGATTTAAATTATTATGATGATAATGAAAGTAATATAAGTAATAATGTAAATACTGTAACTTTAGAAGAGGATTTGTCAAAGGAAGTAGAAATTTTTAAAGAGGAATTTTTAAAAACAATATTAAATATAAAAGAATTATCACCACAATCAGAAATATATGTTAATAATATATATAATCCTCTTAATGATAATGAAGAATTGTATTACTTTTTTGAAAATAAAATAGAGGAAATTAATAGTGTGATTTATCAAGGATATGATGACGGATTATATAAAATTATAGATGTGTATAAAATTTTTAAAGACAATAATGCTTATAGTTTAAATTATGATTTAGAAAAGATTCAGGTTACCGTAAATAACAACGGTCATGCAATTTTAGCAAGTGAAGTCATTAAGAATTATGAGCAATATGTTAAATTAGATGTAAATAAAATTAAAAAAGAATCTAATGAAATAGTAGGTAAAACAATTCCTGACTCAAAAGTAATTGCTTTAAGTAAAAATGGTATCATTGGAACTGCTGAAGTTGAGAAAAATGGTAATTTTCACATTGATATCCCACAATTAAATAGTGGAAGTGAAATAGACTTATTAATATATGATAAAGATTTATTTTCAATACTTTATACAAGTAAAAGTATAATGGTTAAATAACAAAATTATCCTCATAAACCTAATATTTAACTGAGATTGTATAAAATAATTTTCTACCAATAAGGAAATACTAAGTGTGAATACTTAGGAGGAAAGTAAATACTAAAAATAATATTGGAGGAAAAACAAATGAAAAAAAAAGTTGTATCATTATTAATATGTTCTGCATTAATGATGGTTGAAGGCGCAAATGCCTATGCTAGTACTTTAAGTGTTGAACCAGAAAACTCAACAAATAAAACTACTATTGAAGAGCCTTCTAAAAAATCAGAAGAAAAGGTAAAAAACACTTCAGAAGAAGTACCAGAGAAAAAAGAAGATAGTAAAGTAAAGACAACTTCTAAGGAACCATCAGAAAGTAAAAATGAAGAAAAAACTGAAAAAACAAGTAATCCTTGCAAGAAAAAAGAAAAAGAAGATAAAAAGAAAAAAGATAAAAAATGTAAGGATGATGTAAAGAAAGAAGATAAGAAAAAAGAAGATAAAAAAGATACTGACAAATGTAAGGACAAGAAAAAGAAAGAAGAGATAAAGAAAGAAGAAGTTAAGCCAGAAAATAAGTGTAAAAATCCTTGTGGCAGAGATGAAGCAGACAAAGATAAAATAGATAATTCAACAGAAAAATCAGAATCTTAAAGAAATTATAAATAGATAATAAAAATAGGACTATATACATAGTCCTATTTTTATTTTAATAATTAGTAAATAGTAACTGATATATTAAATTTTCATATATTGATTACGAAGTTGAATATATTAGGAGGTTTATGGGGTGAAAAGTGGGAGGTTAAAGGGGATAACAAAAGTTATTTTTATATGTATTTTTGCTATATCAATATGCTCTATATCGCCAACAAATGTCCAAGCTAATAGTGGGGGTAAAGGAGTAAATATTTTAGTAGCTAATAGTACATCAGAAGAAATCTTTTATAGAGTAATAGTAGGAAGTTTTAAGAATATATCAAATGCTAAGAAAATGGTTACTACTATGGAAGGTTTAGGATTAGATGCATTTATAAGTGAAGAAAATATTAATGGGCAAAATTTAAATAGGGTAGTTGTAGGTAGTTTTAGCCAACGTAAAAATGCAGAGAGTATGGTAAGTGATTTAGAAGATATGGGATATGATGCATTTATAGATACTTTTATTAAGTATTCAGATAAGGATAATTCTAGTATAAATAATTCAAATGATAAGACTATTTATTATGCTGTTATTGCAGGTAGCTTTAATAATATAGAAAATGCCAATGAAAGATTAAAAGAATTACAAGATGATGGTTTTGAGTGTTACATTAGTACAGATTTAATAGATGGTAAGGTTTATAATAGAATTATAACTGGAAGCTTTACAAATAAGAAAAATGCTCAAAACAAAGTTAATGAATTGGTTAAAGAAGGATATGAGGCATTTATAGATGTTTATGAGGAAAATAATAAAGTAACGTCTCCAAATAAAAAAGAAACAACTTATTATACAGTAGTTGTAGGCAGTTTTAAAGAATATAAAAATGCTGAAAATATAGTTCATGAGTTAAACGAAAAAGGTATAGATTCATATGTAAGTCCTACTAATATAAATGGTGAGATAATTAATAGAGTGATAGCAGGAAGCTTTATTAATAAAGAAAATGCAAATAATATGATAAATACTTTAAAGTTAAATGGATACGAAGCTTTTATAGACGTATATATTCAATAAAACTTTGATATATATATTGAAAAATATACAAATGCGAAATAATATTCGGATTGGTTGATAAAATTGTATTAAAAAATAGAAAAAAATAAGTAGCTGAAGATTTTACAGTAGATAATTTCATTAAACTTCAAACAAAGGCTGGTAAAGCAACATTTGCTGCATTTGTTCCAGTTAATAAACAAGTAGAAATCAATACTGCTTGGGGGGATGTTCTTATAGCTAATAGACCAGAAGTTGAACATGGAGCTGGAGATTATATTGTATGTGATGCAGATGAAAATGGACAACCCAATTTTGAAGATGTTTGGGTTGTAAATAGAAAGGTTTTTGAGACAACATATGATATGGGGGCTTTTAAATAATAATTAGATTTTAATATACAATAAAGATAGGTATGTCAATAAATGGAGTTGATTTATTGACATACCTATTTTAAATTAAGCAATATAATAATTTTAAATAGTATTAATAGCCTTATCTAATACTTTTCCTATAGAATCATTAATAACTAAATCAGCTTTACTATCAGCAGAAGTAGAAGTTTTATTGATAAGTACTAAATTTTTACCTCTAAAGTAATCAATAAGACCAGCAGCTGGGTAAACAACAAGAGAAGTTCCACCTATAATTAAAGTATCAGCATTAGCAATTGCATTAACTGCCCCTCTAATAGTATTATCATCTAATCCTTCTTCATAAAGAACTACATCAGGTTTAACTCTTCCACCACATTTAGTACAAGTAGGCACGCCTTTTGATTCTAGGATAAACTTTTCATCATAAAAAGCATGACATTTTACGCAATAATTTCTTAAAACAGAACCATGAAGCTCAAAAACATTTTTACTACCAGCAGCTTGATGTAATCCGTCTATATTTTGAGTTATAACAGCTTTTAATTTGCCCATTTTTTCAAGTTTAGCAAGTGCAAGATGGGCTTTGTTAGGTTTTGCTTCTGGATAGATAAGCTTAGCTTTATAAAAATTAAAAAATTCTTCAGGATAACGTATATAAAAGCTATGAGATACTAATTGTTCTGGGGTAAATGTTATATTAAGTTTCTCATTAAATAATCCATTAGAACTCCTAAAGTCAGGAATTCCACTTTCAGTTGATACACCAGCTCCTCCAAAGAATACAATATTATTACTTTCTTTAAGTATTTGACTTAATTTTTCTATTTCAGTACTCATAATAAAATCATCTCCGTATTTATTTTATGATTTTATTATTGCACAAATAAATAGAAAAATAAAATAAGATTAATAAGGGTTAAATTAATGGATATTGAATAATTAATAGATAACTAAGATTAAAACTATTCTTAGAGGAATAGGGCAATGTAGATTTTATATAGTAATAAATAATTTAATGAAAGAGTATTAGGTTTATTGTTTTTAAACATACTAAATCAATAAAGGAGAATGATGTTATGAAAATAAAGATGGTATGTGATAGAGATAATGAAACAAAGGATATTGAACTTCCAATGGATGAAAGTGAACTTCTAAAAATTCAAGGTCAGGTGTTAGATAGAGATACAATTGGATATATAGAAGGAATAGATGTGAATTATTATGATGAAAGTGGTAATAAAATTGATAATATTTTTTTATTAAATAGACAACTACAAGGATAATAAGAAAATCTTTAATAAGAAAGGAATTAGTTAAAGAAGTAATTAATTCTTTTTATTAGTCATTGAATTATCTTTATAGTTATTTATAGAATTATTATAGTTTAAAATTTATTAATATTACTATGGATTATTTGTGTAATAAAGTGGATAATTTAAATTATAAAATATATAATTCAATTGGGGTGACTATATAATGGAAATTAATATAAAAAAAGTAGATCTAAAATTTAATGAAGAACTAATACCGTTAAACCATATTGAGAATATAATAATTCACCATACACATAATCCAAAGCTTACAGTAAAAAGTACTCATGAAATGCATATAGAAAGATTTAAATGGGCTGGCATAGGATACAATTATTTTATTGAAAAAGATGGAGAAATATTTGAAGGAAGAGGCATGTATGTAGGAGCACATGCAAAATTACATAATCATAATTCAATTGGAATTGCACTTGCAGGAAATTTTGATGAAACAAAGCCATTAAAGGAGCAAATGGATGCTTTAATAAATATTACTTTGTATTTTATGAAAAAGTATGATATTGAAACTAAAAAGGTTTTAGGGCATAGAGAACTTGAGGGAGTTACTAAAACTTGTCCAGGTAAGCTTTTTAGTATGGATGAATTTAGATTAGAGTTGCAAAAAAGAATTAATAAATAAGCTTTAATAAGATAAAGAATAAGTTATTTTATATTTATAATAAAAGAGCAAATTAATAAATATCTATTAATTTGCTCTTTTTATTTTGGATTAATTTAGAGGATTACTGTTCTTGTGAACTTAACTCAAATTCATTAACAAGATTATTGAATATTTTTCTAAGTGTTTGACCTATAAGTATATAGGCTTCATCATTAAGATTTGCAAGTGAAACTCTTAATCCCCATCTACAAGAAGCAAAACCATCACCGTTTAATAATATAGTTGAATGATTTTTAGCTAAATCATAAAGAATATCGAATGGAGTATGAGATTTTTCAATAAAATCTGAAAGCTCTTGTCCATATTCAACTCTTGCCCAATCTAAAATATTAATTTCTGTATAATAAGAAGCGTAGTTAGGATCATTAAAAACTTCAAGTTCTAATCCATCACACAATAGCTTTTTACGCCTCTTACAAATATCTATAGTTAAATTTTTATATGTATTATCACTATCTATTAATGTAAATGCACAGAAAAATGCCATTTGTACTTGTTGAGGAGTAGAAAGTCCAGCAGTATGATTTAAAGCAACTTGTCTACTATCAGCAACTAATCTATCCATAAATGGAAGTTTTTCGGGTTCTGAAGAAAGATGGCAATATCTTAAATTTAAAGTTTCTTTATGAGATTTTGGTAATTCGCTTATTAGCTTATTGTATATATTATTTTCATTAAGCATTACAGCACCAAGTCTCCAACCAGTTACTCCAAAATATTTTGATAATGAATAAACACCTATTGTATTATAAGGTAAATCACTAATGACAGATCTAAAGTTATTAACAAAAGTACAATAAACATCATCAGTTATAATCATTAAATTAGGATTATAGTTATTTACTATGTCAATTAAGTTTTCTTTACATTCATCATTTAATGCTATTGAAGCAGGATTGTTTGGGTTAACTATAAAGACTGCTTTTATAGAGGTATCTTTAAGCTTATCTAATTCCTCTCTTGGATATTGATAAGTTGGAATTCCATTTTCATCAACTTCACTAGCATGAATATTTATAACTTCAAAATTATAGGTTGGTAAGTGTGGTATTTCTAAATATGGAGTAAATATAGGTGTCATTAAAGCTATTTTATCACCTTTATTTAAAAGATTATTTTTTGCTAGAGAATCAAAGATATAGCACATTGCTGCAGTACCACCTTCAACTCCAAAGACATCAAAATTGCTTTCAAATTTTTTATCTCCACATAATTCTTTTAATAGATATTTATTTACTACTTTTTCAATATGTACAAGCATTCTATCGGGAACAGGGTAGTTATCTCCAATTATTCCATCAACTAATTCAAAAATCCACTCATCTGCATCAAAAGCAAGTGTATTAACACCATAGTGATAAAGTTCTCTAATTAAATCTACTCCAGGTAAAAGGGGATTATCATTTAAGTAATTTAACAATCTTTTAGCTATACCATCTTTTTGTGGCATACCTGCTAAATCACCAATACAAAGAGTTCTTTGTGTTTCTAATACTGCAAATTGTCCGAAAGTAAAAAATGCTTGTCTAGGAGTTGCAGCTGTCCAGTTAGGATTGCCTCTTCCAGCATCTAATATGACATTACTTTTATTTAGCTTGGCTAATTTAATTAATTTATCTTTAAATTCAAATGGACTTACTTTTCCGTATATTTTTCGTAATTCTTCTTTGGTTAAATCTTTATTCAAAATGAAGCTCTCCTTTCAAGATGTTTAACTATTGAAACATTTCTTGCAAGTATTAATTTTATAACAAAAATGAAAAAAATAAAACAGAAAAAATAAGTTTTAATAATATGGCAAATTTTATATAAAAAAGTATCTATAAAATTATATTATTTCAAAAAAATAGTTGCTTTTATGTAAATATATCAATAAAAACTAATTAAATATAATACAATGGTATAATTGAAGTGAATTTAATAATTAAAGTTCCACTCAGAGTAGAATTCTTTTAGGAAGTTCTCCATAAATTTATGTCTTTTTTCTGCAATAATTTTTGCTGAATCAGTATTCATTAAATCCTTTAATTTAAGTAGTTTTTCATAAAAATGATTTATTGTATGATTTTCAGCATTTTTAACTTCTTCTAATGATGTAAAATTAATTGGCGCTATATTAGGATCATAAATTGGTCTATTTTTACTTCCACCATAAGCAAAAGTTCTGGCAATTCCAATGGCACCAATAGCATCAAGTCTATCAGCATCTTGCACTATCATTCCTTCTATAGTATTTTGAGTTGAATTAACTACGCCACCTTTAAAAGACATAGTTTTTATAATAGTAATTATTTTATTAATTGATTCTTTATCAACATTCACTGAATTTAAAAATTCTTCTGTTATAGTAGTATTTGTTTTAGTACCATTTGAAAATTTCCAATCATCAATATCATGAAGTAAAGCGGTCATTTCAACTATAAAATTATCAGCTTTTTCTTCGTTAGCTAAAAATCTTGATAAATTATAAACTCTTTCTATATGAAACCAGTCATGACCACTACCTTCACCATATAACTTGTTTTTTACAAATTCCTTTGTTTTTTCTATAATTAAATCTTTATCCATAAGTATTTAACCTTTCTTATTTAATATTCAAATCTTTACAATAAGAGATTATCAAATTATTAATATCATCACTACTTTTTAATACTTTAATATAGTTAAGAAATTTATTTTCTGCTTCGTTTAATGAAATATTATAAACACTTAAAAAGCTAGATTCAAAGTTTTCTTCATTTAAATTAGTATAAAAATTTTTAAATTTATTTATTCCAAATAAAGAAATCAAATAATCTAAAAATGCACCACCTGTGGTATAAGTAATGACATGATTATTTTTATAAAATATATTATTATCTATAAGTTTTTCAATGTTAATATAAAAATTATTTTTAATAAAATAACTAACCCAGTGATAATTAGAAATCCCCCAGTAAGCTTTATCAAAATACATAGCTAATGCTTCTCTAATAAATGTTTGAGGAGGTATACCTAGAGTGTTATAAGAAATAATATGTGCATCTTCATGGAAACCGATACATTTAAGATGTTCATTATATACTGCATATATTTTATCCATTTTACAAGCAAAGCCATTACAAGGTTCATTATCACCATAAATTTCTCCAACCTCTTTAGGTGAGTTACAAAGATAATAATTAATTTTAGAATTCATTTTAACTTCTAGAACGTTACAAATATGTTGAAAACAAATTTCTTGAGTTGATACTATTTTATTAATATCATTTTTTACAATTGGATTATCAGTATAGTTAAAAATATAATTTTTACTTTCAAATTTATTCAACTAAATTCCCCCCTTCTAAAAAATATAAGATTCATATAAAAAATAATGGTACAAAATTTTGTACCATTATTTTTTAATAAGTTAAAACTTCAACACCAGTTTCAGTTACTAATACTGTATATTCCCATTGAGCTGATGGATATCCATCTTCAGTTAGGACAGTCCAACCATCATCAGAATCTATAAATATGTCAGGTTTACCCATATTAATCATAGGTTCAATAGTAAATATCATACCAGGAACAAGTAACATTCCAGTATTTTTTTTACCTACATGAGAAACGAAAGGTGCTTCGTGGAATTCAAGGCCTATTCCGTGTCCGCCAAATTCTCTAACAACAGAGAAGCCATTTGCTTCAGCATGTTTTTGTACTGCTTCAGCAACATCGCCTAAAAATCCCCATGGTTTTGCAGCCTCTAATCCTTTATCTAAGCATTCCTTAGCAACTCTAACTAGTTTATCTAAATCAGGATGAACATTTCCTATTTTAAACATTCTAGAAGCATCGGAAAAATATCCATTATAAATAGTAGATACATCTACGTTTACTATATCTCCTTCTTCTAAAATAACATCATCACTAGGGATTCCATGACAAACTTCATCATTTAAAGAAGTACAAACACTTTTAGGATATCCTTGGAAGTTAAGAGGAGCAGGAATTGCACCTTTTGACACTGTAAAATTATGAACTAAAGTATTTATTTCTTCTGTAGACATACCAGCTTTAATATTTTTAGCTACTAAATCTAATACTGCAGTATTTATTGCACAGCTTTCTTTAATTTTTTCAATTTGCTCTGGTGTTTTAATTATATTATGAGGTGGAACAACGTGTCCTCTAAGTCTATAAGAGTTTATTTTTTCATCAAAATGAAGATGACAATTTTTGTATTTTTTATTGCTGCCACACCAACAATGATCATTTCTATTAAGATTCATCTTTTTATCTCCTTGTTACTATTTGTATAATTTTATTATATTACTTTATTTAATAAAAGGAAAATAAAAATAAATTAATATTTTTATTAGGAAAAAAAGTTAAATAAAGTAAAAAGAGTTTTAAGTTTAATAAAATATAACTTATAATTAAAGTAAATTAAAAAAGGTATTTATGTAAGGGGGAGTAGTGTTGAGTAATAAAGAAAAGATTATATATAAGTCATTTATAGCAATAGGTGTAGTATTAATGCTCTATTATTTAATATTAAAGATTTCGTTTGGATTTATTGCATTTTCAAGTATGTTTTGTATGTTAGGAATAGCACTTTTTATGTATGGGTTAATAGAGATAAAATTTGAAATTAATATCTGGGGAAAAATTCCTAGAATATTAAGACGAGTAATTACTATATTTTTTACAATAGCAGTAATAATTTTTATAACTATCGAAGGAATAATAATTTATAATGGGCATCATTATGATATGGAGAAGCCACAGTATTTAGTTGTTTTAGGTGCTGGACTTAGAGGGAGTGAAATTAGTACATCTTTACTCTATAGATTGGAAACAGCATTAGAATTTAATGAGATTTATCCAGATGTAAAAATAATTGTATCAGGTGGACAAGGAGAAGGTGAAGATATTACTGAAGCTTCTGCAATGAGAAATTTTCTAGTGTCAAATGGAGTAGATGAAAATCTAATTATAATGGAAGATAAGTCTAGAAATACTTATGAAAACTTTTTATTTACTAAGGAATTACTTGAAAAGCAAACAGGAAAAGAGGAATTTAAAATAACCGTTATATCTAATAATTTTCATATGTATAGGGCTAAATACTTAGCCAATGAGGTTGGGTTCGATACTTTAGGTTATCCAGCACCGGCCCATAAAAGTTCAACTTTGGTATTTTATGTGAGAGAATTCTTTGGTGTTATAAAAGCGTATGTTTTTAAGCAATAAAGTTTATAAGTGGTTTGGTAAAATCACATAAAAAGTTGTTAGAGCAGGTGCTAATTTTATAAGAAGTAAAGATCATATAAGTAAAAATAGGGGGATGGTTATGTATATTATTGAAACTAATAATCTAACAAAATCTTATGGCAAAAGTAGAGGAATAATAGATGTAAATCTAAAGGTAAAAGAAGGAGAAATATTTGGGTTTGTAGGACCTAATGGTGCAGGGAAATCCACCACTATTAGAACGCTTTTAAATTTTATATTTCCAACTTCTGGTTCAGCAAAAATGTTAGGAAAAGACATAGTTAAAGAAAGTAATGAAATAAAAAAATATATTGGATATGTACCAAGTGAAGTTAGATTTTATGATGAAATTAAGGTAAAAGATATAATAAAATATTCTTCAAGCTTTTATAGTGGAGTTATTCAAGAAGAAGTAGATAATTTATATAGATTATTAGATGTTGATATTAATAAGAAAATGTCAGAGCTTTCTTTAGGAAATAAAAAGAAGGTTGCTATAGTACAGGCTTTAATACATAAGCCTAAGTTACTTATTTTAGATGAGCCTACTAATGGGTTAGATCCATTAATTCAAAAGAAGTTATTTGAATTATTAGAAGAGGAAAGAAAAAAAGGAACTACAGTTTTTTTATCATCTCATAATTTAGTTGAAGTAGAAAATTTGTGTGATAGAGTTGCTGTTATTAAAGATGGAAAAATTATTGATACTGTTGTTATAGAAAAGCTTGCAAAAAAATCAGCTTTAAAAATAGTAGTAAAATCAAATGAATTAAATGAATATAAAATAAAAGAAATAGGAGGACAATCAATTCACCGAGAAAATGATGAAATTATATTTAATTATAATAAAGGAATTGATTCTTTAATTAAGGAGTTTTCAAAATATAAAATAAATAAATTATTAATTAGTGAGCAAACGCTTGAAGATACATTTATGAATTATTACGAAAGCAAGGAGGGAAAATAATATGAATATGTTTAAATTTGAGTTTAAGAGATTATTAAAAGGTTCAATTATTTGGTCTTTAGTATGTAGTGCTTTAATTGTAATGTTTATGTTATTTTTCCCAAGTATGAAAGAGATGGGAATGCAAGAATTAGTGGGATCAAAGCTAGAGGTACTTCCAGAAGCTTTTCTAGAAGCATTTAATATAAGTGGAGCTACTGATTTTAGTAATATTAGTGATTTTTCAGCCTATGTTCTTCAATATATAATTATGGCTGGAGGAATATATGCAGCTATACTTGGTGTTTCAGCCTTAGTTAAAGAAGAAAGTGAAGGAACTATTGAATTTTTATATTCTAAGCCAGTTACTAGGAATAAGATAATTACAGCGAAGGTTTTAGCTAATGCAGTTATATTTTATATATTTTTAATTATATTAGGGGCTATAACTATGGCTGTTTCTGCAGTAGTTAAGCCAGAAGATATAGAAATGATTGATATGTTTATGGATATTAAAACTCTTTATATAGGTATGGCTCTTATAGGATATATTTTTATGGCAATTGGATTTTTAATATCAGTATTTATTAAGTCATCAAAGAAAGCAATTCCAATAGCTTTAGGTGTATTTTTTGCTAGTTATATCTTAGGTATTTTTTCTAAACTACAAGACAGATTAAGTGGATTTATTTATTTCTCACCTTTTGATTATGCACCACCATCTGAAATTATTAAAAATGGCTTTGAAACTAAATTTATAGTTATTGGATTATGTATAATCTTTATTTCTATAACTATAACTTATATTATGTATAATAAAAAGGATTTTAATTAGTTATAATATTAATAGTAAAGTCGGCTTATGCCGACTTTAAAAAACTTAAAAATAAATATGACTGGCTTAAATATAAAATATTATTAATTTTACATTTTTATTATGTAAACTAAAAATCTTTGAATATATATGGATTTATAGTAAAATAATAGTTAATGTATAAAAGAAATGAGGAGAGAATTATGGTTAATGATTTTATATTTAATGAATCTATAGATGAAATTATAAAAAAGAGAAAATCTATTAGAACATATACAAATGAAGAAGTTTCACAAGAAATTATAAAGAATTTAAATACATATATTAAAAATTTAAAGAGTCCATTTAATGAAAGTGTAACTTTTGAAATTATAGACTCTAAGGAACATATAAATGGATCAAAGATAGGTACATATGGAATTATAAAAGGTGCCACTAAGTTTATAGTTGTTAAGGTTAAAAAGAGTGAATTTTCATTACAAGATTTAGGTTATAAGATGGAGTCATTAATACTTTATGCAACGTCTTTAGGATTAGGAACATGTTGGATTGGTGGGACATTTAAGAAGGGGCAATTTGCAAAAGCTATAGATTTAAAAGGTGATGAAATTTTACCAATAGTTTTACCTATAGGATATGAAGCATCAAAGAAAAGTTTAGTTGATAGAACAATGAGAAAGTTTACGAAATGTGATTTTAGAAAACCATGGAATGAACTATTCTTTTTACGTGATTTTTCATTACCTTTAACTACATATTCAACTGTAGGAGAATATAAAAATGTTTTTGAAAATGTAAGATTGGCACCATCGGCATTAAATAAGCAACCCTGGAGAATCATAAAAAATGGTGATAATTTTCATTTCTTTATAAAAAAAGATAAAGAACCTTCTGAAAAAATAAATTATGATATTCAAAAAATTGATATGGGAATTGCTATGTGTCACTTTGATTTAAGTTGTAAAGAAAAAGGAATAAATGGAGGTTTTAAATTCGAAAAGCCTATTATAGATGATATTCCTAAGAATACTAAGTATATGGTTAGTTGGATTAGAGAATAAATATAAATTTAATATAGTTAATTTATGGAAGATAGTTAATAATCAAATCTTATGTTTTTGATTATTAACTATCTTTTTTTATAAAAAGTTTAGACTAAATAAATATCTAGAATAAATTCAGAGAGAAGGGAGTATTTAATAGTATAATTAAATATTTATTATAGTATAAAAATATTTTATGTAAGGAGATAAATATAATGGGAATATGGGGATTAGATATTTATGATGATGATTTGGCTATGGATATAAAGAGAGAGTTCGAAGAGTACTTAGAACAAGGAATGGATGAGAATGAGGCTTTGGAAGAGGTAATTTTTAATAATGATAGTTTGTTAGAAGAGGTTGAAGAGTGTGGAACATTTATATTAGTTTTAGGAGTGTTATTAAAAGAAAATCAAATTACTAATTCTAAAATAGATAAATTGTTAAGGGAATTGAAAAATAACAAGGAGTATTGGAATTATGTTAGGGATAATTCCAATGATTTATATGAATCAAGAATGGACTTATTAAAAGAGCTTATATAATATATATCAACAAAATAAATTTCAATATCTTGTTACTTTTGAACAATTTAACAAGATATAGATGAAAATCGACAAGATACTTACGAAAACGTAAACATAAATTATCTATAATTAAACTATGGAAAATTAAAAATATACAAAAGGGAGATAAATTATAATGGCAAAAAGAAAATTTCAAAAAAGAATGGCATATGCACTATTATCAGCTTTTATAGTTAATGGTGTTAGTTCTGGAATTGAACCAATAGTACATGCGGCAGTAATTCAGCAACAATATACTAAAGATTTTGAGGAAAGCATTGATGGATTTGAGAAAGTATATGGTGGTGGAATTGTAAGTCATGTAGACGGAGGACTTAATATTGAAGCTGCAAATTGGCCAGATGAAGGAAATTATACTTTAGTAGTAGATAATAATTCACCAGAATTAAAAGATGGTGTAATTGAAGTTGATATGAAGGTCAAAAGTGATGCTGGAAGATTAGGAATTGTTTTTAGATATGTTGATGAAAATAATTATAATATGATTGGTTATGATGTTTCTGGAAATTGGGTTTTAAAGAATATAAAGGATGGAAATGATGTTCAAACTACAATTGTTTCACAAGGGTTATCACTACAAAATGGAACAACTTATAAAGTTAAAGTTGCTTATACAGGAAGCGAAGTACAATTATATGTAGATGATAATTTACTTTATTCAGGAGAAAGTTTAACAACTGATACGGAAGGTAAAGTTGGATTTAGAAATTGGGGATATACAGGAAATTATTCTCATGTAAATTATGATAATTTACAATATTATACTCAAAGTGGACCAGATTTTGTTGGTGAAGAATATATAATTAACTAAGGATGGTTATTTAGAAACAGCTATGACTTTAAATAATTCTGCAGGACGTTCAGCTATATTATTTAGATATGAAAGTCCAAGTAGTTTTGCTGGTATAGCATATGATACAAATGGAGCTTGGGTTTGGTTAAGTGAAGGTTCATATGGTACATTGCCTTTTACAAAAGTATTAGAACCAGGAACAGAATATAAAATTAATATTAAATATGTTGGTACTCATATTACTATTGTTATAGATGACGAGGTAATGTATCAAGGAGAAATATCAGGAATTAAAACTACAGCAGGTAGAATCGGTACAAGAAACTGGGGATGGACAGGTAATTACGGTAGTAGTACATTTGACTATTTTAAAAATGGAAAATTTAGTTCAGTTACCTTAGATTCAGATTATAAGTATGTATTATATAATGAAGCAGGAACTTATGATATTCCTATAACATTAACAGGAGATAATACTCTTTCTAAATTAACTGTTGGAGGAAATACTCTTGTAGAGGGAGAAGATTATATACTTACTGATAATATTTTAGTTATTAAAAAAGAGTATATAGAGAAAGTGAAAGAAGGTGGAACTACAAATATAAATATTATATTTGAAGATGGATATTTAACTACATTTAAGTTGCAAGTTCAATTACCACCTGATGAAGCTGCAAGCTATATTAGAGATTTTTCTACAGATGGAATAGGTGGATTATCAGTTATTAAGGGCAGTGGAAGTGCTGAATTACAAGAAGATAAATTATTATTCAAATCAGATGGTAATTCAATTTTAATAGATGAAAATTCTCCAGAATTATTTAATAGTTCAGTAGAATTTGTAGTGGATCCATTAACTGATGCTGCTAACATTGGAGCTATAGTAAGATATTCAGAAGATGATAATTCTTGGACTTATATTGGACAAGATGGTTCAGGCAATCAATATGGTTCATACTGGTATGTAGAAAATAGTAATGGGCAAAGAAGAGCTTTAGTACAAGATACTGCAAGAATTTATGCTAACAGAGTTAAACCATATAAAATAAAAGTTAAAGTTGTAGAAAATGCTGTTTCTATATACTTAGACGGTGCAGAAATATATAACGGTGTTGTACCTGAATTAACAAGTAAAAAAGGTAAAGCTGGTATAAGATTAGGTGGAAATAACTCTGGTAAATATCAATATTTATCAGTTGAATCTGAAGAAGTATTATCAACTAATGTAAATGAAGTTACTGAGAAAGAAATTTCATCAAATGACTTAACTGTAAAGATGGATGCTAGTTTCCCAAGAGTAATTGACTATACATTAAATGATAAGAAGTTATATGGTCAAGAAAAACCAATTTACTATATAAGTATAAATAATAAAAATTATGTACCTAAAGTAACTTCAGAATTTAATGGTAATGAAGCTGTATATCATTTATATGTAGAAGAATTAGGGGTAACTTTAGATACAAGATTTACTGTAGAAAATAATGTATTAACCATGAATATTGAAAATGTTGATGAAAGTATAACTAGAGTAGATACAATAAACTTCCCAAATCATAGCTTAGTATCTGTTAGAAGCAATCAAACTAATGCAGAATTTAATGGGGCTGATTATGAAAATGATGATGTTAAGATAAACTTAACTTCTAAGAGAGAAGATACAACTTATAGTAATACCAATATAGCAATATTAAGCTGTGATGACTTGGCTGCAAGTATAACAAGTAATTCAATTAAGCTTAGAGATCAAATAAATTATCAAACAGTTTCTGTTGATGATTATTATTCTACTGGTTTATGGCCAAATGAATATTTATATCGTGGAATAGATGGAGAACTTATAAATGAACCATATGCAAAAGTTACAATAACTGACGATAGAAATAAAGATAATTCTGTTGATTATCAAGATGGAGCTATTGCTTTAAGGGATGATATTCAAGAAAATAGATTGGGATCAGAGCTTGTAAATCAAACTTATAGTTCAGTTGCTATGAATGTTGGAAGTACTGCGCACTATCCTTTCTTAAGAATATTAGATAATATTAAAAAGTTTAATTTAGCAACTGATGGATTTGGACAAACTATTATTATTAAAGGATATCAATCAGAAGGTCATGATAGTAGTCATCCGGACTTTGCTAATATAAGTAATAGACTTGGTGGAGAAGAGGCTTTTAGAATATTACTAGAAGAATCAGATAAATATAATGCAAATATAGGTGTTCATATAAACCATACAGAAGCATACCCAGAAGCACCACAATATGGTTCAAATATAGTATCAACTGTTGGTGGATGGTCATGGTATGATGACTCTAAGCAAATAATTAGAGAAAATGATATTATGAATGAAGAAAGTGGTATGGGAGCAAGACTTGAAGAGTTAATTGAAAAAGCACCAGGTTTAGATATGATATATGTTGATGTATATATGGATACTAGATGGCCAGCTTACAAGTTAACTTCTAAATTAAATGATTTAGGAATTGCAGTTGCATCTGAATATGCAAAACAATTAGGAACTACAAGTGTATGGGCTCATCATGCTTATAATGGTGGATATGGTACAAGTAGTGAACTTGCTAGATTTGTAAATCATCAAGAACAAGATGTATTTGGTGGAACTAATTTATTTAGAGGAAATTCAAGACAAGGAATTAATGGATGGCAAGGTGAAAGTAACTTAAATACAACTGTAAGTAACTTCTTTACAAGTCAATTACCATTTAAATATTTAATGAACTTCCCAATAAGCATATGGGAAGATAACCAAATAACATTTGGTGAAAATAATGAAGTTGTTTCTAAAATGGACAATGGAGTAAATGTTATAACTCAAGATGGTAAGGAAGTAGCTCGTGGAAATAAAATATTTATACCATGGACTATAGATAATGAGGAAAAGATTTATCATTGGAATGATAGTAATTCTTCAACAACTTGGGATTTACCAAATTCATGGGCAGGTTTAGAAACTGTTTACCTATATGAATTAAGCGATGAAGGTAAGATTAATGAAACTGTTGTTAATGTAGTTAATAATAAGGTAACATTAGAAGTTAAAAAGAATGCTGGATATGTTGTTTATAAGGGTGAAAAAGCACAAGAAAAGATGGAATGGAGTACAGGAAGTCTTGTAAAAGATATGGGATTTGATAGCCATTCATTTGAATATTGGAATAAATCTTCAAATGGAAAATCTACTGATCATATAGAAGTAGTTAATAATTCTAAGGGAAATACTCATATTAAGGTTAGTGGTACTGATGATGCTTTAATATCTCAAACAATAACTGGATTAGAACCAGGACAAACTTATTCAGCATCAGCTTGGTTTGAAGTTAGTGATGGTAGAAGAGGTACTTTAAGTATATTAACTAGTGATGGTAAAGAAGTTTCTGAATATATAGATCGTTGTAATGTTAAGTACGGACATACTCATTCTGATAAGACAAATAGTTACTATCAAAGAGTTAGAGTTAACTTTACAGTACCAGAAGATTCTACTACAGCTACAATTCAGTTGAAAGCAGCTGAAGGAGCAGCAGGTTCATTTGTAAATATGGATGATGTTTTAGTTATGAAGATAGGAGTATCAGATAAGCAAGGACACGATTTCTTTGAGGATTATGAAAATGTTGATTTTGGATATGGTCCATTTATATCAACAAGTTCAGATCACTCTCACTTATCAGAAACTAATGCACCATATACTAATGATACCATTGAAGGTAGATACTCATTAAAGATTAGAAATGGTAACTATATGAGAACTATTCCAAGTACTATGAGATTAAAACCAAATACAACTTATAGAGTTGGATTTGATTATATTTCTTATGCAGAGCAAGGATTTATTGCAGCTATTAAGTCAGATAAAGCATCAGAAGCTGGAGATACAGCAAATGCAGTATTAAAGACAGCTGATTTAAATACTGGAACAAATCAAGCAGTATTAGAATTTACTACTGGAAACTATGATGATTATTATTTAGATTTAACAAAGCAAAATAATAATAATCTAATAGTAGATAATGTTTTTGTAGATGAAATAGTTAATATTTCTATAGATACATTAGTTGAATTAGTTAATGAATTAAAGGCTTTAGATGAGTCAGCATATACAACAGAAAGTTTAAATTCTTTAAAAGATAAAATTAAAGATGCTGAAACAGTAATAAATAAAGCTAATGCAACTGAAGATGAAGTGAAAAATGCATACAATGAATTAACTAAGGCAAAAGAAGCGTTAGTTAGATATGCAACAGTAGCGGAAGTTAATGATTTAAAAGCGACTATTGAAGAAATGAAAGCTATCAATAGCAATGATTATAAGCAAAATGATAAGTGGACAGTATTCCAAGAAAAAATAGTAGAGGCAGAAAAGTTAGTTAAGGAAAATAAGATAACAGTTATTCAAATAACTAGCATAAAGAGTGAGTTATATAAAGCTAAGAGTGAATTAACTAAGGTTGATAGTGCAGATAAAGCTAATATAGAAGCATTATTATTAGAAGCACAATCAGCTAAGGAAGAAGATTATGCTCAAAACACAGCTTGGCAAGATTTCAAGCAAGATATAACTGAAGCAGTTGCTATTATAGCAAATGAATCTGCAACTCAAGAAGAAGTAGATTATCGTTATAACAAGTTAAAGGAATCTTATGATAGTATAGTTCCTACTAATAAAACTTCATTAAGCACTTTAGTAGAACAAGCCGATGGATATAAGGCTTCTGATTATACTGAAGGAAGCTATAATAATTTAGTTGAAGCTAAAAATGCTGCCACTAGTATTTTAGAAAATGATTCTGCTACAAGAATAGAGTTTGTAGAAGCTCAAAAGAACTTAGAAACTGCAATTGAGCTATTAGAAAAATCAGAAGTTCCACCAGTGGAAGATGTATTTAATACTCACTTAGAAATAACAGTAGAAGAAGCTTTAAAAGTAACAGAAGCTGAACTAGATAAGGTTGTTCCAGTAGTTGCAGAAGAATTTAGAGCAGCACTTGCAGAAGCACAAGCTGTATTAGCAAATGAAAATGCAACACAATCAGAAGTAGATGCATCATTTGAAAGATTAAGCAGTGCAATGCAATTATTATCTTTCAATAAGGGTGATAAGGCTAACTTAGTAAGCTTAGTAGAAAGAATAGAAGCTTTAGATTCAAATAAATATATAGCAACAACTTGGGATAAATTAGCTGTAGTTCTAGAAGCGTCAAGAGGAGTAGTAGCAGATGAAAATGCATTAGAAGCAGAAGTTTCAGAAAGCTATACTACATTATTAAGAGCATTCTTAGAATTAAGATTAAAACCAAGCAAGGATGCATTAGAAGGTTTAATAAATAAAGCACAAGGCTTAGATAGCAGTAAGTATACAGCAGCAAGCTTTAGAGCAGTTGAAGAAGCATTAGGTGCAGCAAATGAAGTATTTGCAAATGAAGATGCAACAGCAAGCGAAATAGCAAGGGCTGAAGAAAGCTTAAGAAATGCTATAAACGGATTACAAGCAAGTATAGGAACTGGAAATAATAATTCAAACAATAGTGGAAATTCTGGTTCAAATAGTATAACAGAAAATAATAATACAGCAGGAAATTCAGGAAGCACTGGAAGTACATCAAATAGTGGAAAATTACCACAAACAGGTGGAACACCAGCAGTAGCAGGAGGATTATTTGGAACTATATTAGCTGGAGTAGGTGCTATATTCTCTAGAAAGAGAAAATAACAGTTTAATAATAGTTATAAGATTAAAACTAAATAATTAAAAATAAGGGAATTGAAAAATATAAATTATTTTTCAATTCTCTATTTTTTATATGAAATAATAGCATAAAAATAAAATAAATAGTATTTTATTGAATAGCCTGGTTAAAATAACTATAGAAAAATTGATATGGAGGTTGTAACTATGGCTTTTGAAAAACTTGAGAAAAAAATTAATCAAATTAATAAAAAGATTAAGCAAGGAAGATTATCTCAAGAAATAGCAGATGAAATAAGCAATGTTATTAATGAGGTTGAAGAGCTAGGAGGCGACGCAAAAGAAAAATTTAAAAGTGGTATAAATAATATGAAAAATGCATTAAAGAAAATGAAATAAAATATTAAATAAAAATGCAAGATACCTAATTTGTTAGTATCTTGTATTTTTTATTTATCGTATACAGAAACATTAACAATATTTAGCAGAGTATGTTAATATATAAATATATTTATTAAATTACAGAAAAAATTCTACTAGATAGGAGGAGATTAAAATGATAGTAAGAAAAGCTAATATAAATGACGTTAATAAAATAGCAGAATATAATTATAATCTTGCATTTGAAACAGAAGATAAAAAACTTAATATGGAGGTTTTAACAAAAGGGGTAACAGCTTTATTAAAAGATGAAAATAAAGGTGTTTATCATGTATGTGAAATAGATGGAAATATAGTTGGACAAATTATGTATACATTTGAATGGAGTGATTGGAGAAATGGAACATTTTTATGGATTCAAAGTGTGTATGTAGATAAAAACTATAGAGGTAAAGGCGTTTTTAAAACATTATATAATCATATAAAAAACATATGTGATAAAGATAAAAATATTTGTGGAATAAGATTATATGTAGAAAGAGAAAATTATGTTGCACAAAAAACATATAAAAGCTTAGGTATGGAAGAATGTAATTATTACATGTATGAATATTAAAAGTAAAGAGATAGGAGGAGTTAATTATATATGATTGATAGAGGTGAAATTAAATATAATTCAAGAGAGCAGTTAAGAGGGAATTGGGGAATTGCGATAGCTGCAACATTTCTTGTATCTTTTTTATTAGGCTTGCAATTTAATTACAGATCTAATGATGTATTAAATTTCGGGTTTATTAGTTTTTCTATTAATATAGTATCGTTGTTATTTACAGGAGTATTAACAACAGGGTTATGTAGATTTTTATTAAATATAGTTACCAAGGTTAAAAGACCAGGTTTCGAAGATTTATTTTACTATTTTAAAATTTATGTTAAAACATTAGGCTTAAATTTAATAATAACTATAGCTGTGGGAATTGGAACTATGTTATTTGTAATTCCAGGAATAATTATAGCACTTACATTTTCTCAAGCCTTTTATATTTTAGCAAAGAATCCTGAGAAATCTATTGGTGAAGTACTTGGTCAAAGTGCAAGTATGATGAATGGATATAAAATGGATTTATTTATGTTAGAGTTATCTTTTATTGGATGGTGGTTTGTAGGAATTATAACTTTAGGAATAGGATTATTATGGGTTGCTCCATATGTAAAAGTTGCAGAAACAAATTTCCATTTACAAATAGCTAATAGATAAAAAATTATAGAAATTAAATAATATTAAAAAGGGTTAGGATTCAAACTTACTAGTTTTAATCCTAACTCTTTTATAAAAAGTTACTTTTTATTCATAGCGTTGCTTTATTTAAATTTCTAATTATGAAATTTCTTTTTTAGCAAATTTATTACAAGTAAAGAAATAAGATGCTAATAATAAAGTTATAGAAATTAATATACCTAAAATACTTAAAGTTGTAGTATTAAGAGATAAATTAATATTTGGAAGATACTCTAAAAGTGGAGCGGAAAAACAAACTGGAGCAATAGCTATAAAAACAAGTACAAATCTTCCTTTTTCAAAGCCTAATAAAAGTGTTGCTGGCATTAAGACAGATGTGAAAAATATTCCAATAGCAAGAGTGATTAATGGCACAGCATATATAGGCATAGAATTAACAAAATCATTATAACCTAATATTTTTACAATAGTGTTTAAAATAGTAGAAATTAAAATTGCAATTAATGTATTTAATAATCCATAAATATATTTAGAAAAAATGTATTGGTTAATTCTAATAGGTAAGGAATATATTAAATAATTCATTTTGCTTTTTTCTTCATAAAAAATAACTGAATAACAAGCTATCATTAAGTACATAGCACCAGCAAAAACAATCATTGTTGGTTGTACAGCAGCAAAAAATATGCCAAGCCCTACAATAATAAAAAGATTCTTTTTTAGTGCAAATAATGAATTATATTGAAGTTTAATTAGATTTACTAAAGTATTCATTATGAATCCCTCCTAGTATAATATAATAAAATATCTTCTAGAGTACATTTTTCATAGACTGCTTCATCACCAAAAAGTTCATAAGCTTTATTTTTATCAGAAATTAATCCTTCAAATCCAAATGCATATTCTTTTAAAGAAATAAACTCTTTTTTTATAGAATTATCTACTAATTCTTTTTTACTTTTAACTATAACATGATTATTTAATATACTATCTTTCTCATCTACAAGAAGGATTTTACCATTATAAATCATTATTATATAATCAGCAGATTTATCTAAGTCTGTAGTTATATGAGTAGAGTAGAATACAGTCATATTATCCATATCTATATGCTCTTGCATCAGTTCTAAAAACTCATTTCTTATAATTGGATCTAAGCTTGAAGTAGGTTCGTCCATTATTAATAGTTTCGGATGATGTGATAAAGCCATTATAAGTTCAAATTGCTTTTTTTGTCCCTTAGATAAAGATTTATACTCTTTATCTTCATTTATTTTAAATTTGTTTATATATTTTTTATATAAATCTTCATCCCAATTAGAATAAAACTTAGAGATTATTTTATGAAGGCTAGATATCTTACTTTCTTCTAAAAATCCAGACTCATCACCAACATAAGCAATATATTCCTTTGTTTTAGTATCTTTATTAATATCAGAATTAAGTATTTTTATTTCACCAGAATCAAGTTTAGTCATTCCTAGTAATGATTTAATTGTAGTAGTTTTACCAGAACCGTTAGGACCAATAAATCCAGTAATATATCCTTCGGGAATATCTAGTTTATCAATAGTTAAAGAAAAGTTTTTATAAGTTTTTTGTAAATTTCTGATTTCAATTACATTCATAGTTATACCTCCTCATATAGACTTTTAAAGATTTCAACACATTCGTCTAAAGTTAAGCCAAGTGATTTGGCTGATATTATTACAGCTTCAAGTTTGTCTTCCATCTCGGCCATAGCAGCTTCTCTTAATCTTTCAGAATTAGAACCTGAAACAAAAGTACCCTTACCTACAACAGTTTCAATAAAACCTTCTTTTTCAAGCTCTTCATAAGCTCTTTTAGAAGTTATGATACTTACTTTTAGTTCTTTTGCTAAGGATCTTATTGAGGGAAGTGGATCTCCAGGCTTTAAGTTACCATTCAATATTTGATTTTTAATTTGAGTTTCTATTTGTTCATAAAGCGCCACTGGGGATGAATTGCTAATTAATATATCCAAGTGTTCACCTCCGTACTTTAGTGTATATATTTAATATATACACATACTAACACTATTATGAATAACGGTCAATAGTATTGTAAAATAAATTAAATAAAAATGGTCGGTAATACCGACCATTTTTATTTAAAAGTGTCTTTATACTTCTATGTAAAGACAACTACGTTTTTTATTAAAATTATATTAGCGTTTAGATAATGAAATATTTTTTCCAATAATTATACATTTAGAATTAGGACCATGACCAATTTCTTCTGTTTTAGCTATAGGTAAATTAGAATTATTTATTACTTTTACTACTAATTCCTCAATAGTAGGAGAAATATTATTTTCTTGCATTTTACTAAATGTACCTAAAATAATTCCATTAATCTTATTAAAAACACCCATTTGTTTAAGTTGATTTAAAAATGTTGATATAAGTGCAGCTTCGCCTCCCATGCTTTCTAAAAATAGAATTTTATCAGTAAAATCTGGCATGTATTTTGTTCCAGCAAGCTTTAAAAAACAACGAATATTACCACCAATAACAGTTCCTTCTATTTTTTCTCCTTGAATAAATTTATAAGAAAAATTAAATAAGTCATTTTTATTATCAAATAAACTATTTATAATATTAGTCTTCTGATTTTCACTATCTGAATATATAAGGTTTCTTATTTGATAAAGATAGGTATGAATATTACTTTGTGAATAAATAGCATTTAATACTGTAGTCAAATCGCTATATCCAAAGAATGGTTTTGGATTTTTTTTGATAAAGTCATAATCTAAATACTCTAAAACTTCATTAGCAAGGTCACCACCAGAAATATCAAATATAGCTTTTATTTCAGTATTTTTATATAAATCCATAAAGGCTTTTGCTTTATTTTCAGAATCTCCATTAAATGGTGAATTAACTTCAAATATGTAGTTACTACAGATAGGATTTAAACCAATAGTTTTTAAAGTATCTAAGAGATTTTCAATCTTGAGCTTATTAGATAATGGTTGCCCATTTGAACACGCAATTATAGCAACTTTATCATCTTTACTTAATATAGGCATAATATTTCCTCCCAATATATACAATTTAATTTATATAATAGTATCATTGAGCGTTATAAACTTCAATAAAGTAAATTTATAAAAATAGGAATTTAAATATAATATATAACTTTAAAAAATGAGGAAATACCCACTATTAAATTTAATATTATTAAGTAGGGGGTGTTTTATTTCTTGTATGGTATTATGGAATATTTAGAAGAATTAAATTATGTATCTATATTTCTTAGGTTAACTATGGCTGTATTTTTTGGAGGAATAATAGGGTATGGACGGGAAAGAGAAGGAAGACCAGCAGGGCTTAGAACACATATACTTGTATCTATAGGAGCAACACTTGCAATGATAACTAATATTTATATATGTCAAGTATATGATTCAGCTAGTGATCCTACTAGACTTGGAGCACAAGTTATAAGTGGTATTGGATTTTTGGGAGCTGGCACTATTATAGTTACAGGAAAAAATAAAGTTAGAGGGTTAACTACAGCAGCTGGATTATGGGCTTCAGCTTGTATGGGTTTAGCTTTAGGGGCAGGATTTTACTTTGGGGCTATTATAGGTTGTGTATTAATATTTGCAGTAACTGTTGTCTTAGCTAAGTTAGACAAAAAAATAAATAATAAATCAAGAAATATAACATTATATATTTTGCTTGAATCTCACCTTGAAGTAGCTAAATTATTAACTTATATACAAAGTAATAATATAAGAATTAGTGATATTGAAATAAGTAATAATAATGTAACATCAAATGAATTAATAGGATTACTTTTAGGACTTAAGATATCAAGAGAAATATGTCATAACGATTTCATAAATACAATAAGAAAAAGAGATGGTGTAATATTTCTTCAAGAGATAAATTAAAACTTAAAACATATGTGGTTTAGAAGAATTAAATCGCATATGTTTTTATAGATTAAATTTTATTTAAGTGTGAAAAAAAGAAAATAGCTACTTATGTAGTAATAATAATACAAAAAGTAAAATAATTATATATTTTTTAAAATATTGGTAAAATTGATTGAAAATATTTACATGGTGGTATAATATAAGATATGTAAAGGTTTATATTAGAATTGATAAAGTGTATTGATCTTAATATAAATGAATCTATGGATATATTTTAAGGGGGAAATTTTATGAGAAGTGTAAAAAAAATAGTAGCAGCAGTAGTTATTGCAGGTGTTGCTTGTCAAATTTTACCTGTAGAAGCTATTGCAGCTCAACTTAACACAGTTGCACCACCAGAAGCATTTGGAGCGCTGCCAAATGATTCTCAAGTTCAGTATCACGAAGAGGAATTAGCAGCTTTTATTCATTTTGGTATGAATACATTTACTAATAGTGAATGGGGAAATGGAAGAGAAAATCCAAATAGCTTTAATCCAACTGATTTAAATACAGATGAGTGGGTAAGAGTATTAAAAGAAGCTGGATTTAAACGTGTAATTTTAGTTGGAAAGCACCATGATGGTTTCTGCTTATGGCCAAGTAAAGTTACAGAACATGATGTTGAAAGTAGTACAGATTGGCAAGCATCGCAAGGAGGAAATGGAGATGTATTAGCTGCCCTTTCAGAATCTTGTACTAAATATGATATGGATATGGGAATATATCTTTCACCATGGGATGCAAATGCTGAATCTTATGGATATGGTACTGGAACAGATGATGCAACTGATACAAATGGTGATTACAATGAATACTATATGACTCAATTAAGAGAAATATTAGGCAATCCTAAATATGGTAATAATGGTAAGTTTGTTGAAGTGTGGATGGATGGAGCTAAAGGTAGTGGTGCAGCAGCTCAACAATATAAATTTGATGATTGGTTTAATTTGATAGAAGAATTACAACCAGGTGCATTAGTATTTAGTCCATATGGAACAGGAATAAGATGGATAGGAAATGAATCAGGAAGAGCAGGAGATCCAGCTTGGTCTAAAGTTAATCTGAAGCGTATAAGAGATAGATATGATGCAGGTTATGGAGATGAACAAGCATATCTTAATAATGGTGATCCAGAAGGTGATATATGGAGTGTTGGAGAATGTGATGTATCTTTAACAAGCGGATGGTTCTGGCATAATGGAAATGGTCCAAAGAGTATGGAACAATTAACAAATATCTACTTTAGTTCAGTAGGACGAGGACAACCATTATTGTTAAATGTTGCTCCAGATAATACTGGGAACTTTACAGCAGAAGATATTGAAAGACTTCAAGAATTTGCAGCAGCTATTAATAATTCTTTTGATGAAAATTTAGCAGGTCAATCTACAGTAACTGCTGAAGCATCTGAAATCAGAGGTAATAGCAATGATTATAGCCCTGCAAATGTATTGGATGATGATGATGATAGTTATTGGACAATGGATGATGGACAAACTACAGGTAGTTTAACAATAAATTTAGGAGAAGAAAAGGTATTTGATATAGTATCTATTGAAGAATATATAAAACTAGGCCAAAGAATTTCAGAATTCTCTGTTGAAGTATCTTCTGATGGACAAAATTGGAAGAAATTTGGAGAAGGATATACTATAGGTGCAAAAAGATTAGTTAGAGGTACACCAGTAACTGCATCTCAAATTAGAATAAATATAGAAGGTTCATTAGCAGTTCCGTTAATAGAAAATGTTGAGGTTTATAAGGCAGATGAAGCATTTGAAATGGAATCAATAGTACCATTAGGTACAGAATTCATTGACAATGTACAGTTTGATAATAAGGATGCTTGGACTCAAGAAAGTATTGGAATAAATAGCACTGGTATGTATACATCAAGTGCTGGGGTTCATTCAAGCTTTACATTTACCGGAACAAAAGCTTGGGTTATAGGAACTCTTGACCCAAATCATGGAATAATGGAAGTTTGGATTGATGGAGAGAAGGTTGATGAAGTAGATACTTATAAAGCAACTAGATCTATATCACAAATATTATATACAACTGATGACTTAGCTTATGGAGAACACACAGTTAAAATAGTTGTTAAGGGAGAAAAGAATGCAGCAGCTAGAGGACAAGCTATAGGATTAGATGGAGCTTATTATTTAAATAACAATGGAGCTGGTATGTTTGAAATAGAAAACACTAGTTACAATGTTAATGAAGGAGATTCTATTGATGTAACAATAAAAAGAGTTGGAGGAAGTACAGGAGAAGCAACGGTGCATTTTTCAACATCTCCAGATAGTGCTGTTCATGGAAGACATTATCAAGATGTAAATACAATAGTAGAATTTGCTGATGGGCAAGATACAGCTACAGTATCTATTCCAACAATAGACAATACCGAAAAGTCAGGTAATTTAAAATTCTATTGTAATATAGATACACCAACAAATAGCTCGATAATAGGTTTTAATAAGAAAACAGAAGTTACAATTATAGATAATGACATGGAACAAGAAATAGACGAACCTTATACTGAAGAAAGACCATTTATTTTCCCTAATAAAGCTGATGAAGCTAAGGTGTTAGAAGCAGAGCATTTTACTCTTGAAGCAATAGAAGGAGATAAATATGTTAGAATAACAGAAGATTCACAGGCGAGCAATGGAAAAAAAGTAGGTTGGTTTGAACCAGGAAATAAAATAAAGGTTCCATTCTTCACAAAGAGAGCTGGTGTTTATACAGTAAATGTAACTTATCAATCAGGGCGTAGTGAAGGAAATTTAAATAAGCTTAATTGGAGTGGAACTAATGTTGTTGAAGGAAGTGTATCAGTACCAGGAACAGGTAATCAACAACCAATTCCATTTATTAATACAAGCTTTGATATAGAAATAACAGAAGCTGGTGCAGGGGAATTAATTTTTACAGCAGATTCACAAGCATCACCAAATATAGATTTCTTTGAAATAGTACCTAAAGAATTAGAAGCAGGTCCACATGGAGAAGAAAATCCAATTATTTTATCAGACGATGAAGTAATCATAGAAGCAGAAACGTTAGAATTAGATGGTCAAGGTGGAGAAATAGAAAGTAAAGATGGCGCTAGTGAAGGTAAACTTGTAGGATGGTTAGGTAAAACAACTAGAGGTAATGCGTGGTTAAATATGTGGCTAAACTCTGATAAATCAGCTGAATATGATATAGAAGTAAAATATTTTGCAGGGGCAAACAATGTTTTATACTATGAAAACATTGATGGATCAGTATCAGGAAGTATAGAGTGTCCTACAACAAGTCCTAATTTCTCTACAGTAAAATTTAGAGTTTCACTTAATGAAGGATTGGATAGGATAAAATTCTTTAATAATGATGCATCAACAGTAAATATAGATACAATAAAGATAACAAAGGTAGAAGAAGAGGTTATTGAAGAACAAACAGGAATTAATATGACTGTAGCTGAAGAAGTAACAGTTGGAAATGACTTTGGTATCAATGTTAACTTAAGCGACATAAAAGAAAATATGTATGCTATGGAATTTGAAGTTGACTATGATGAAACAAAAGTAGACTTTAAAGAAGCAACTTCTGTAGATGCAGATAAATATTTTGTACAAGCTAAAGCTACAGATGGAAAAGTAAAAGTAGTAGTAGCTGGACTTGGAATAGCTTTAGAAAATGTTAAAGACATTGTTAAGTTAACATTCACAGCTAAGGCTAGTGGAGAAAATATAGCATTTGATTTAATAAATGGTAAAGTTGCAGATGGAGAAGGTGCTGAAGAAGCAACTAAGACATCAACTGTAACAACAAATATAAAAGAAGCTGTAAATAAATCTGAATTAACTTCAGTTATTGAAGACGCTAAAAATATAATTGAAAATGAATCAGATAAGTATACAGAAGCAACAATAAATGCATTAAAAGAAGCTGTTAAATTAGCAGAAGAAGTAGTAGCTAAT
>NZ_JAJKGM010000129.1:0-234 GCF_021412605.1 Clostridium celatum | reverse complement strand
AGATATAATGAAAATTTATGTGGAGCTATTAGACCTAAAAATTTAACAGAGTTTAATGCTATGATGACAGGGTTTAATAGTAGATTTGATACATGGTTTGAGCAACAACAAGGGGAAGGGTGGAGAAATATATATATTCAATCTACAGTTCCAAGTGATGCGATAGAAGGTGCTATATGGAAGCAAGTATTATCATAAGATTTTTTAATAAAAATATGGAGTTTATAGGAGAAG
>NZ_JAJKGM010000128.1:0-234 GCF_021412605.1 Clostridium celatum | reverse complement strand
GTGAACGATGGGACTCGAACCCACGACAACCAGTGCCACAAACTGGCGCTCTACCAACTGAACTACGTTCACCATATATGGAGCGGGTAGTGGGAATCGAACCCACCTTGCTAGCTTGGAAGGCTAGAGTATTACCGATATACGATACCCGCTTGTAGTATGGTGCGTGTTAAGAGATTCGAACTCCTGGCCCACGCCTTAGAAGGGCGTTGCTCTATCCAGCTGAGCTAAACA
>NZ_JAJKGM010000127.1:0-234 GCF_021412605.1 Clostridium celatum | reverse complement strand
TGGTGGAGGTAAAGGGATTCGAACCCTTGACCCCTTGCGTGCAAGGCAAGTGCTCTCCCAACTGAGCTATACCCCCACATGACTTTTGAACAATCTAATGATCGCTCAAAATTTAACAGAAATTAAGAACAATTCTCTTGAGTACGAAGTAAACATATTGTTACTTCATTTCTCCATAGAAAGGAGGTGATCCAGCCGCAGGTTCTCCTACGGCTACCTTGTTACGACTTCACC
>NZ_JAJKGM010000126.1:0-242 GCF_021412605.1 Clostridium celatum | reverse complement strand
TTGGAGCGAAAGACGGGACTCGAACCCGCAACATCCACCTTGGCAAGGTGGCGCTCTACCATTGAGCCACTTTCGCATAAATGGTGCAGATGAAGGGAGTCGAACCCCCACGCCAAAGGCGCTAGATCCTAAGTCTAGTGCGTCTGCCAATTTCGCCACATCTGCATTTTTGGTGGCTTACCGGGGAATCGAACCCCGGACACCTTGATTAAAAGTCAAGTGCTCTACCGACTGAGCTAGTA
>NZ_JAJKGM010000125.1:0-269 GCF_021412605.1 Clostridium celatum | reverse complement strand
ATTAAACCAAAATCCTATTCCAAACCCCTTTATAGTTACTGTATCATCTATTATATTAATTTTAGTTATTTGACCACCTCTATAAGGATCATTATTAACTACAATATAATTGCCAGTTTGAAATAACTCTTTATCAAACTTTTCAACAACTAATTGAAAGTTAGAATAAGTGAACCATTTGCGTTCGAAAACAAAAGAAGTGAAATCCTCCACTTCTCCTATAAACTCCATATTTTTATTAAAAAATCTTATGATAATACTTGCTTCCA
>NZ_JAJKGM010000124.1:0-281 GCF_021412605.1 Clostridium celatum | reverse complement strand
TCTTGCTTTTTGAATAAACATTTCTTGTGCATAGCCTATTTCATTATGAGAATATTCATCCTCTAACTCATCATATGATATGAAATTATTACACTTAGTTTTATCAAAGGTATTATTTTCAATCATACCTTTTAAGTCTTCTATTTTTTCATAAATGTATTCTTCATCCCAAAACATAATATCCCTCCTTCAATTTTAACGAACAATATTTTTGAATTGTTCATTATATTAACTCTGGATTTTCATATATATTACCTATAATCTCAACATTTATATCTATC
>NZ_JAJKGM010000123.1:0-318 GCF_021412605.1 Clostridium celatum | reverse complement strand
ATTAGCTACTACTTCTTCTGCTAATTTAACAGCTTCTTTTAATGCATTTATTGTTGCTTCTGTATACTTATCTGATTGATTTTCAATTATCTTTTTAGCGTCTTCAATAACTGAAGTTAATTCAGATTTATTTACAGCTTCTTTTATATTCATTGTTACAGTTGATGTCTTAGTTGCTTCTTCAACACCTTCACCATCTGCAACTTTACCATTTATTAAATCAAATGCTACATTTTCTCCACTTGCTTTAGCTGTGAATGTTAACTTAACAATGTCTTTAACATTTTCTAAAGTTGTTCCAAGTCCAGCTACTACTAC
>NZ_JAJKGM010000122.1:0-344 GCF_021412605.1 Clostridium celatum | reverse complement strand
AAATTTTTCAAAGTTTTGCATTTAATATCACAAAGAATATTTCTTGGCTTACTTCTCAATATGTTTTGAAGTTATATTATATAATTCATATGCAATTTTCAAAGAACAAATTGGTGGGTCTAAATGGACTCGAACCATCGACCTCACGCTTATCAGGCGTGCGCTCTAACCAGCTGAGCTATAGACCCATATTTTTGAAAGATGGTTAATCTCTCAAAATTGAACAGACTAGTTAAACCAGTATCTTTCGAGTACGAAGTAAACATCTTGTTACTTCATTTCTCCATAGAAAGGAGGTGATCCAGCCGCAGGTTCTCCTACGGCTACCTTGTTACGACTTCACC
>NZ_JAJKGM010000121.1:0-358 GCF_021412605.1 Clostridium celatum | reverse complement strand
ATATTAAATTTTATCCACAACTAATAATAGAAAAACCCTCTGTTTTTAAACAGGGGGTTTTTCAACAAACTGCAAAATGATATCCATATTCTTATGAATATGGATATCATTTTTTATTAAAATAAAAAATACATATTAAATATTCTTTTTAATGACTTAATTATTGAAGTTAAAAAGTAGCTAGTTTCAATATAATACGAAAACTAGCTACTTTTAATCATTTATATTATTAATAATCTAACATTATCAATAATAATTATTTTCTTCTTTTTTTACTTAATCCTAATCCACCAAGTAAAGCAATAACTCCACTGATTAATGTTCCAGCTACACCTGCTGTTCCTGTTTGTGGTAACTT
>NZ_JAJKGM010000120.1:0-369 GCF_021412605.1 Clostridium celatum | reverse complement strand
GCTTCCACTGTTTGCAGTTCCGCTATTATTATTTGAACTTGATGATTGATTGTTATTATTTGAACTATTATTGTTGCCTGAAGTTGAATTTGATGAGCTTGCAACTAAAGAATTCTTAGCATTTTCAAGATTTGCTAAAGCTATATTTATTTCTTTTTCAGTGGCTTCATCATCTGCTAATACTTTATTAGCTTCTTTTAATGCTTTTTCAACTACCTTTGCACTCTTAGCTGTGTACATAGCTAAATCTATACTTTCAACTTCTTTAATTAATCCTTCAAGTAAAGACTTATCTGGAGTTAATCTTAAGCTTAAGTAAGCTCTTAATAATGTGCTATATGCTGAATCTACTTCTTCTTGAGTAGCATT